>CAYHRW010000034.1:0-16586 GCA_964359105.1 uncultured bacterium | reverse complement strand
GTCTACGTGGTGCAGGGCGAGCGCGAGCTGCTCATCCCGGCCACGCCCGAGGTGGTGCGCCGCGTGGACCTCGCGGCCGGTGTGATCGCGGTCGCGCTGCCGGCCGGGCTCGAGGAGATCTTCTGAGGAGGTCTTTCGCGTGAGGATCTCGCTCGTCACCATCTTCCCCGACTTCTTCCCGCCGGCGCTCGCCGAGGGGATGATCCGGCTCGCGCAGGAGAAGGGCCGGCTCGCGGTGGACGTCGTCCCCCTGCGCGACTTCACCGACGACTCGCACCGCTCGACCGACGACTACCCGTTCGGTGGCGGGGTCGGGATGATCATGAAGATTGAGCCCATCGACCGCGCGCTGCGATCGCTCGGCGTGGGGGAGAAGGGCGCGCGGCCGGCGGGTGTGCGCACCGTGCTGTTCTCGCCCCAGGGTCGGCGCTTCACCCAGGACGTCGCGCTCGAGTACGCGGGGCTGGAGCATCTGGTGCTGGTGTGCGGGCGTTACAAGGGCGTGGACGAGCGCGTCGCCGAGCACCTGGTGGACGAAGAGCTCTCGCTCGGAGACTTCGTGCTCTCGGGCGGCGAGCCCGCGGCGCTGTGCGTGGTGGACGCGGTGGCGCGCCTGCTGCCCGGCGTGGTCGGGACCTTCGATTCGGTGGAGGGAGACTCGTTCCACTCCGGTCTCCTCGACGCGCCCTACTACACCCGTCCGGCCGAATACCGCGGCTGGGGCGTGCCCGAGGTGCTGCTCTCCGGCCACCACGCCCAGATCGCGCGCGCCCGCCGGGAGGAGTCGCTGCGCCGCACCTTCGAGCGGCGCCCCAAGCTGCTCGAGACCGCCGACCTCACCGACGAGGACCGCCGCTTCCTGCGCGGCCTGGGCTGGCGCGCGGGTGCGAAGGCGTGATGCAGGGCGCGCGTGGGGCCGAAAGTCCCATGCGTGAGGAACCGGCCCCGCGAGTACAGTGTAGGGCGAGCGTCCACCCGGTTCCCCCGCATGAGGAGTTCAATGCGCCGTCTCTTCCTTGCGCTTGTCATCCTGTCCGGGCTCGCGCCTGCCGCCGGCTGCTCGAAGCACCCGACCCGCGCGGCAGCGCCGGCGGCCGCGTTGCCGGCCCCCGCGCCGAGTTCCCCGGCCGGCGTCATCCGGCTCTTCGAATGGTCCTGGAATAACCGGGACACGCTGCGGCCGCGCGCGATCCTCACGGACGACTTCCTCTTCCAGTTCGCGCTCGGCGACTCGGCGGGGAACCAGTTCCGCGACCAGCCCATGGACCGCGAGCAACTGCTCCGCTGCCTGCGGCACCTGTTCGTGGGCGGCGGCTCGCAGCCGCCGGCCTCGAGCATCCGGCTCGTGTTCAATTCCGTCCTGAGCGTGCAGCCCGATTCCCGTCCCGGCAGGGCCCCGACCTGGCACAAGGAGATTCTCACGAGCGTGGACCTGTCCATCAGGACGCCGGCGAGCGAGTACCGCATCATGGGCAACGCGCGCTTCTTCGTGGTGCGCGGAGACTCGGCAGCGATCCCGGCCGACCTTGCAGCGCGCGGGTTCGGCCCCGACTCGACCCGCTGGTGGATCCAGGGGTGGTTGGATGAGACGTTCGGGGGCTCCGCGGCCGCGGTCCGGCCGTGGCGGCCGGGCGGGGCGGAAGGTCGCGGCGCCGGCCGCGGCCGGGTGCTCCCGGCCACCAACCACACCTGGGGCCAGGTCCTGTCGCTCTATCGGTGAGCCGGCTGGCCACTCCGCAGCGTCCGGCCGGGCCGTGCCCCCGGTCCCCGCGGGACCATCGCGCAGCCACTGCACCCCGGCCACCGCGCCCCGATTTGGCTTCCCGCACCCCCTCGCCTATACTCCGCGGCCGCTCGTTCGCACCAAGGGACCCTCAGGACTTTGGTGGTGAGGAAAGGAGATTCCCATGAGCCTGATCGACAAGATCGAGGCCGCTCAGCTCAAGTCCGATCGTCCCGACTTGCGACCCGGCGACACCGTCGAGGTGTTGGTCCGCGTCATCGAGGGTGACAAGGAGCGGCAGCAGAAGTTTCGCGGCGAGGTCATCAACGTCCGCGGCGGCGGGCTGCGCAAGACCTTCACCGTCCGCAAGATCAGCGAGGGCGTGGGGGTGGAGCGCACCTTCCCGCTCCACAGCCCGTCGGTGGCGGAGATCAAGGTGGTGAAGCACTCGAAGGTCCGCCGCGCCAAGCTCTTCTACCTGCGGCGCAAGACCGGCAAGGCCGCGCGGCTGACGGAGAGGAAGACGCTCGGCACCCGGGAGACCGCCAAGAAGGAGTAGGGCATGAAGCCCTGGCGCCGGCTGGCCCGCGCCGAAGCCAGGCTGGCGGGCGAAGGTGTGACGGTGGCGGGCGTGGACGAGGCCGGCCGCGGTCCGCTCGCCGGCCCGGTGGTCGCCGCGGCGGTGGTGCTCGACGCCACGCGCGACTGGGACGGTCTCGACGACAGCAAGCAGCTCGACGCCGCGACGCGCGACGCGCTGTACGCCCGGGTCCTCGCAGGGGCCCGGGCGTTCGCCTGGGCTGTGCTGGGCCCGCGCGCGATCGACGCGGTGAACATCCGGCGCGCGAGCCTCGAGGCCATGCGCCGCGCCGTGCTGCTCCTGAAGGTCGCGCCCGAGGTGGTGCTGGTGGACGGGCTCGACACCGTGCCCGGGCTCGCCTGCCGCCAGCACGCGGTGGTGCGGGGCGATGGCCACATGCTCTCGATCGCCGGGGCCTCGATCGTGGCGAAGGTGGTCCGCGATCGCATCATGGAGCGCCTCGACCGCGTGTGGCCGGAGTACGGCTTCGCGCGCCACAAGGGCTACGGCACCCCGGAGCACCTCGCGGCCATCGGACGGCTCGGCCCCTGCCCGCTGCACCGTTACTCGTTCGCTCCGGTGCGCGTGCAGGAGCTGCCGTTCTTCGACTCCGTCTGAGCCGGCACGCGCCGTCCGTGCCACGGCGCTCTGCGCGCGCCGCGGCTCACGAGACGGCGTGCTAGTATCCCCGCCGTCAACGCCCCCGCATCTGCCCCCGCGGAGCAGAACCATGGGCATCGCACAGAGGCGCGGCCGCGCGGGCGAGGCGCTGGCCGCGGCGTACCTCGAGCTCGCCGGCTGCACGGTGCTGGCCCGCAACCGGAAGCTCGCGGGCGTGGAGGTGGACCTGGTGGTGGCGGACGGGCGCTGCCGCGTGGTGGTCGAGGTCAAGCTGCGCACCCGCGGCGACTACGGCGGCCCCGCGCTCGCGGTGGACCGCGGCAAGCAGCAGCGCTTGGCGCGCGCGGCCCGCGCGCTGGCGGATGCGGAAGAGGGCCCGGTGCGGGTGGACGTCATCGCGGTGGAGCTGGCGGACGACGGCGCGCGGCTCCTCCACTACCGGAACGCCGTCACCGACTGAGGAACGCTCCCGCACCGTGAAAGTCCCCCGGTTCGGCAGGCTCAGGCTCTCACCGCGTCTGGCGCAGCGCTGGCGCGCGCGGCTGCGGGCGCAGCGCCGCTGGTGGCGTGCGCGCTGGTGGCGGGTCGCGCAGGGCGAGGTGCTGTTCCCGCCCGCCGGCGGAGGCATGGTGGCGGTCGAGACGCTGGCCGGCGCGCCGCCCGGGCCGGCCGCCGCACCCGCGGGCCCGCGCATCGCGGTGCTCCATGCCACCGCGGGCAGCGGCCACAAGCGCGCGGCGCAGGCGCTGGCGCTCGCCATCAGCGAGCTCGAGCCCGCCGCCACGGTGCGCGAGGTGGACACGCTGGTCTACGCCTCGCGGCTCTACCGCGGCACCTACGCCGCCTCCTACAACGCCATGGCGGCGCGCGCGCCCGCGCTGTGGGGCGCGCTCTACCACTCGTGGGCGCTGGCGCCGGTCAACCGCGGCACCGCGCCGGTCAGGCTCGCGATGGACCGGCTGAACCTCAGGCGTCTGGTGCGCGTGGTCGAGCGCGAGCAGCCCGACGCGGTGGTGTGCACGCACTTCCTGCCGGTCGAGGCGCTCTCGCCCATCCGCGGCCGCGGGCGGCTGCTCGTCCCGCTCCACTGCGTGATCACCGACTTCGCCGCGCATCCGTTCTGGGCGTTCCCGCACGTGGACCGCTACTTCGTCGCGAGCGAGCGCGTGGCCGAGGAGCTGGTGGGCCACGGCGTGGACCGCGCCCGCGTCCAGGTGACCGGCATCCCCATCGATCCGAAGTTCTCGAACGCCATCGGCCGCGACGCGGCGCGCGCGCACTTCGGGCTCGACCCGCGCCGCCCGGCGGTGCTGGTGATGGGTGGCGGCAGCGGGGTGGGGCCGCTCGCCGATCTGGCCGAGCGCCTGGGCGGCCTGGCGCTCGAGCCGCAGGTGATGGTGGTGTGCGGGACCAACGCGCGGCTGCGCGACGAGATCGACCGTCTGCCTGCCGGGCGCACGGGCAGGATCCGCACGCTCGGGTTCACCAACGAGGTGGACGTGCTGCTCGAGGCCTGTGACGCGGTGGTGAGCAAGGCCGGGGGCCTCACCTGTTCGGAGGCGCTGGTCAAACGCACGCCGCTCGTGATCTTCCGTCCCACGCCCGGCCAGGAGGTCCGCAACGCCGAGTACCTGGAGTCGGGCGGCGCGGCGGTGCACGCCGATTCGGCGGACGAGGTGGCGGCCACGGTGGGGCGCTGGCTCTCCGACCCCGAGCGCGCCGAGCGGGTGCGCGAGGCGCAGTGGCTGCTCGCCGCGCCCGACGCCGCGCGCACCATCGCGCGGCAGGTGCTCGAAGGGATCGCGGCGGCGAAGGCGGGGGACTGAGGCCCCGGCCGGGCCGCCGGGCGGCCCGCCGGCCCGGTCCCGCGAAGTCCCTCTTGCGCCCCGGCAGCCCGCTTGTGCCCACCCGAGCGAGCTCGAAGGCCGCCGGCCCTTTCGCGAAACCCGTTGCACGCCCCGCCGCGTTCGGGCATCTTATTTCGGTGTTTGGCGAACTAGCGAACGAGGACCCGTCCCGATGAACGAGGTGTTCCGCGCGCTCGGCGACCCGACGCGCCGGGAGATCCTGGCGCTGCTCAAGCGGCGCGACATGACCGCGGGGGAGCTGGCGGAACGCTTCCCGCTCGCGAAGTCCACCCTGTCCGGGCACTTCAACGTGCTCCGTCACGCCGGGCTGATCGTCTCCGAGCGCCGCGGGACGACGATCGTCTACAGCCTCAACCTGTCGGCGCTGGAAGAGGCGCTGTCGGCGGTGATGGACCTGCTCCACACCCGCCGGATGCGCCCGGAGAGGAAGCGATGAGGTTCTCGTGGCGCAACGAGTGGCCGCTGCTGCTGCTCATCGCGGCGATGTTCGCGCTGGGGGCGGTGTCGTGGAGCGGGGCGCCCGACCGCATCCCGATGCACTGGGACCTGGCCGGGCATCCGGACCGCTACGGCGGGAAGTTCGAGGGCCTGTTCGCCATCCCGCTGCTGGCGCTCGGGATCTACTTCCTCATGCGGTTCTTCCCGCGCATCGACCCGGGTCGCGCGAACTACGACGCTTTCGCCCATGCCTACGCCACCGTGCGGCTTGCGTTCCTCACGCTCATGGCCGCGCTCTATGGCCTGATCCAGCTCGCCATCCGCGGCCACGAGGTGCGCATGAGCGCCGCGGTGCCGCTGCTCGTGGGCGGCCTGTTCGTGGTCGTCGGGAACGTGATGGGCAAGCTCCGGCCCAACTGGTTCATCGGCATCCGCACCCCCTGGACGCTGTCGAGCAAGCTGGCCTGGACCCGCACCCACCGCGCCGGCGGCCGGCTGTTCATCGTGCTCGGCCTGCTCTTCATGGGCTTCGCGGTGACCCAGAGCCTGTGGCTGCTGTGGGCGCTCGCCGTGGCGGGCGGCGGCGGGATCCTCGGCCTGGTGGTGTATTCGTACGTGCTGTGGCGCAAGGACCCGGACAAGACCCCGCCCGCGGGCACGCTGCCGGCCTGAGCGCGGCGTCACGACTCACGCTCCGGACGCAGCGCGGGCACGCGGATTGCGACTCGCACTCCACGGCCACGCGCCGTATGCTCGCGGCGCCTGCCCCCACACTTCCCGGAGGTCTCCGATGACGCACCAGGGCCGCTGGTGTCGCAGGCTCGCCACCGCCGCGCTCGCGCTGGCGACGACCGTTGCAGGGGTTTCGAGGACGTCCGCCGATGGCCTGCTCGGCGTCTACGGCGTGCGCATGGTGCCCGACGACCGCGACGCGGAGAGGTTCAGCCGGCCCGGATGGGGCGGCGGCATCCAGGTCGTGGTGCCGGTCAGCGCGACCCACGAGCTGCTCGCCGGCGTGCTCGGGTTCGAGGTGGTGAACCTGCTCGACGAGGACACGCCCTACTTCGATCCGCCGACCGGGCTGCGCGTTGAGCAGCAGACCAGCCAGAACTACTTCCGCTGCTACCTCGGCCCCCGGCTCGGCCTGCACGGCGGCGAGGTGCTGCGCCCGCACATGGGGCTCAACCTGGGCGTCAACGTCTACAACATCAGCACCGACGTGGTGGTGCCCGACGACTACGACCGCGAGAACGAGATCCGCCAGAACCTGCGCAGCGAGACCAACGCTGCGTTCGGCTACGACGGGACGCTGGGTGTGGAGCTCAACATCCGCAACCAGGCCGCCGTGGACTTCGGCGTCCGCTTCGTGAAGACCTTCGGCGTGCCGCAGCAGCTCGGGGAGGGCTCGGTGCGCATCAGCCCCTCGTACTTCCAGTACTACCTCGGGCTCGGCCTGAGCTTCGGCTTCCTGCGCGCGCACGGCCGGGACTGAGCCGCAGCCTGGCGGCCCGGGCGCGGGCGGGCGTTCCTTGACCCGTTCTGCGCCTGGTCTTAGCTTCGTGCGCCGTGAGTGACCGTTGCGGCCCCGCGCCCCGACCGGGCGGGGATCCGCCGACGCCATCCCCGGGACTTCCTTGCGCCACGACCTTTCCGCCGACGACCTGATCCGCCGCGCCCTGGCCGGCGAGCGCGTCCCGCTCGCGCGGGCCATCTCGCAGGTGGAGAACGAGGCGCCGGGCGCGGTCGAGATCCTGGACGCCTGCTTCGAGCGGAGCGGCCGGGCGTACCGGGTGGGCATCACCGGGCCGCCGGGGGCGGGCAAGAGCACGCTGGTGACGCGGCTCGCCCAGGCCTACCGCCGGCGCGGCGAGACCGTAGCGATCGTGGCGGTGGACCCCACCAGCCCGTTCAGCGGCGGCGCGCTGCTCGGCGACCGGGTGCGGATGGGCGAGCTCTCGGGCGACGAGGGCGTGTTCATCCGCTCGATGGCCACGCGCGGGAGCATGGGCGGGCTGGCGGTCCACACCGCGCAGGCCTGCGACGTGCTCGACGCCGCGGGCTTCAGCCGCATCCTGATCGAGACGGTGGGAGTGGGGCAGAGCGAGCTGGAGGTGGCGCAGACCGCCGACTCGACCGCGGTGGTGCTGGTGCCCGAGTCGGGCGACACGGTGCAGGCGATGAAGGCCGGCCTGATGGAGATCGGCGACCTGTTTGTCATCAACAAGGCCGACCGCGAGGGCGCGGAACGCGCGGCCTTCGCGGTGCGCTCGGCGCTCGAGCTGCGCCCGGGTGGCGCGGCATGGGCGCCGCCGGTGCTGCTCACCGTGGCCCCCCAGGGCACCGGCGTCGAGGAGGTGCTCGAGCGCTTCGAGGCCCACCTCGAGCACCTGAAGGGCCGCGGCGGGCTCGACCGGAGGCGCCGCCAGCGCCTCGAGCAGCGGCTGCGCGACCTGCTGCGCGACCAGCTCTGGGAGGAGCTGCGCGCGCGGGTGCCCGCGCCGCTGTGGAAGGAAAGCGTGGACGAGCTGGCCGCCCGGCGCTTCACGCCGCACCAGGCCGCCGGGCGGTTGATGACGATCGCGATGCGCGCCGGTGACGACGGCGCGCGGGAGGAGACGGGAACCAGCGCGCGGGAGACACCGGAGCCCGCGTCCGGTCAGGACCCCACGGCCCGGGCCGCGCGCTAGCGGCGCCGCAGACGGAGGAACAGCCATGGCATCACGCACCACTCGAACCGCGGGCCGCCCCGCGCGGGCGCGCACGCACCCCGCCCGCGGCCGCCGGCCGTCGAAGGACGGCGCGGCGAAGAACGGCGCACGGGCGAAGAACGGCGCGAAGGCAGGCGCCCGGAACGGGGCGAAGGACGCCGCCGCCTGGACCGCTCAGCGCCGCGCCTGGGAGGCGCGCTACGCCGCGGCGCGGGAGCGCGAGGGGCTCCACCCGTTCACCATCTCAGGGCTGCCGATCAAGCCGCTCTACACGCCCAAGGACCTCGCCGGCATGGACCTCCCGCGCGACCTCGGCTTCCCGGGGGAGTACCCGTACACGCGCGGCATCCACAGCACGATGTACCGCGGGCGCATGTTCACCATGCGGCAGTTCTCGGGCTTCGGCACCCCGCGCGAGTCGAACCAGCGCTACCACTACCTGCTCTCCCACGGGCAGACCGGGCTCTCGATCGCCTTCGACAACCCCACCATCATGGGCTACGACTCCGACCACCCGAAGGCGCACGGCGAGGTCGGCAAGTGCGGCGTGGCGGTGGACTCGCTGCGCGACATGGAGATCCTGCTCGACGGCATCGACCCGGGCGGCATCTCGACCTCGATGACCATCAACGGCCCCGCATCCATCATGTTCGCGTTCTACCTCGCGAACGCGGAGAAGCGCGGCGTGCCGTTCTCGAAGGTGCGCGGCACGCTCCAGAACGACATCTTGAAGGAGTACATCGCGCAGAAGTGCTGGTGCTTCCCGCCGCGGCCCAGTTTGCGGATCATCGTGGACCTGATCGAGTTCGCGATCCGGCACGTGCCGCAGTGGAACACCATCTCGATCTCGGGCTACCACATCCGCGAGGCGGGCTCGACGGCGGCGCAGG
The DNA here is from genome assembly GCA_964359105.1 of uncultured bacterium. GTDB lineage: Bacteria > Eisenbacteria > RBG-16-71-46 > RBG-16-71-46 > RBG-16-71-46 > JACRPT01. Next base: position 7,758 of record CAYHRW010000034.1, on the reverse strand, counting down.
AGCTGGCGTTCACGCTGGCCGACGGCTTCACCTACGTCGAGGAGTGCGTGAAGCGCGGGCTCGACGTGGACGACTTCGCGCCGCGGCTCTCGTTCTTCTGGAACAGCCACCTCGACTTCTTCGAGGAGATCGCGAAGCTCAGGGCGGCGCGCCGCATCTGGGCGCGGCACATGCGCGAGCGCTACCGGGCGAAGCGCCCGGAGTCGTGGCTCATGCGGTTCCACACCCAGACCGCGGGCTGCTCGCTGTGGGACAAGCAGCCCGAGAACAACATCATGCGCACCGCCTTCGAGGCGCTGGCGGCGGTGCTGGGCGGCACCCAGTCGCTCCACACCAACTCGATGGACGAGACCATCGCGCTGCCGAGCGACAAGGCGGTCAAGATCGCGCTGCGCACCCAGCAGATCATCGCCCACGAGACCGGCGTCACCGAGACCGTGGACCCGCTGGCCGGCTCCTACTACGTCGAGAGCCTGACCAACGCGCTCGAGAGCCAGGCCGAGGACACCTTCCGCCGCATCGAGGCGATGGGCGGCGTGGTGGCGGGCATCGAGCAGGGTTTCTTCCAGCGCGAGATCGGGCGCGCCGCCTACCAGTACCAGCAGGAAGTCGAGAAGCGGCAGCGCATCCTGGTGGGCGTGAACGAGTACGTCGAGCCCGACGAGAAGCTCGACATCCCCATCCTCCACATCTCCGAGCGCGTGGAGGAGGAGCAGAAGAAGGCGCTCGAGGAGCTGCGCCGCACCCGCGACGGCAAGGCGACTGCGACCGCGCTCCAGGCGCTTACCGCCGCGGCGCGCACCGCGCCCGGGGAGGCCAACGTGATGGAGAAGATCCTCGACGCGGCGCGCACCTACGCCACCGAGGGCGAGATCCGGAACGCCATGCGCGAGGTGTTCGGCGACCACGTCGAGAGCGCGGATTTCTGAGCTGCGGGTGATCGAATGACCCCGGCGGAGACCGCGATCCTCATCGTGCTCGGGGCTGGAGCGGCGGCCTGGCTGATGCGCGCGTTCTCCGGCGGGCGCGACGAGCAGGTCACGCTGGAGCAGCCGCGGCGCCCCGTGGCCGAGCCGGACGAGGAAGAGGCCGACGAGGCCGGGCCCGCGGAAGCGGTGGCGATGAGCTCGGACGGCTGGGCGTTCCTGCCTGACGGCGACGCGGTGCACCTGATCCCGCCGGGCGAGCCCGAGGAGACGTGGCCGGTGCCCGCGGCAGGCACGGCCGGCCTGGAGCCGGGCACGAACCCCGAGACGGAGGCCCTCGGCGGCCGGGGCACCCCGGTGAACCCGAAGACCGGGCGGCGCGTGCCGGGATGGATGCCGGGCGAGCACCTGGTCGCCGGCGACCTCATCGCCGCGCGCGTGGTGCGCGGCGCCCCGGACCACGATCCGTGGCGGCTCGAGGCGCTGGGGCGCGACCGCGACTACCGGGCGTGGCGCTTCGAGACCGAGGAAGCCGCGCACACCGCGCTCGCGCTGCTCACCGGCCGCATCGTGCGCGCACCGCGCGACGAGGATGGTGATCCCGTGCAGGTGGTCGCGGCCGACTTCGCCGATGCGCAGCGCGAAGCGGAGGAGATCGAGCGCGAGCTGGCGAACGAGACCGGGGAGAGCGGCGAGGACGCCCCACGGTGAGCTTCGACTTCGAGGCGCGCTTCTTCCAGCGCATGCTCGCTGCGCGCCCGAGCCCGGCGCGGCGCGTGCTGGTGGTGGGCTGTGGTGACGGCAGCGAGGTGGCGCACATCGCGAGCGCGACCGGCGCGACCACGGTGGGGCTCGACCTCGGCGTGGACGCACGCGCGAAGCGGCCCGGCGTCCAGTTGCTCAGGGCCGACGCGCGTCGCCTGCCTTTCCGCGACGGCGCGTTCGACGCGCTCTACTGCTACCACGTGCTCGAGCACGTGCCGGGACCGCAGCGGGCGGTCGCGGAGTCGCGCCGGGTGCTCGGCGCCTGCGGCGTGGGCTTCTTCGGCACGCCGAACAAGTCGCGGCTCGCCGGCTACCTGGGCGGACGCGCGACCACGTGGGAGAAGGTGACGTGGAACCTCGCCGACTGGGGCAAGCGCCTGGGCGGCCGCTGGTCGAACGAGCGGGGCGCGCACGCCGGTTTCACCGGCCGTGAGCTGGCCGGGCTGTTGAGCAGCGCGTTCGCGCGGGTGGAGAGCGTGAGCCTGCCGTACTATGTCGCCAAGTATCCGAAGCTCGGGGCCCTCGTGAGGGCCTCGTTCAGGCTCGGCCTGGCCGGGTTCCTCATGCCGTCGGTGTACGTGCGCGCCACGGTCGAGGACGCGGCGTCGGGCCATCGCTGAGTTCGCGAGTCAGGAGAGACCATGCAGCGAAAGATCCGTGTGCTGGTGGGCAAGCCGGGGCTGGACGGGCACGACCGCGGCGCTAAGGTGGTGGCGGCCGCGCTGCGCGACGCGGGCATGGAGGTGATCTACACCGGCCTGCACCAGACGCCCGAGCAGATCGTCGAGGCTGCGGTCCAGGAGGACGTGGACGTGGTGGCGCTCTCCATCCTGTCGGGCGCGCACATGAGGCTGTTCCCCGAGGTGCTCGAGTTGATGCGCCAGCGTGGCGTCGGCGACCGTCTGCTGACGGGCGGCGGCATCATCCCGCCCGAGGACGTGGAGACGCTCGCGAAGCTCGGGGTGGGCCGGCTGTTCGGCCCGGGCTCCTCGACCCAGGACATCGCGCGCTACATTCGCGAGTGGTTCGTGGGCGTGCACGGCGAGGGCTCGCTGGCGCCCCTCCCCGTCCAGCCCGCGGGCGCGCAGACCGACCTGTTCGAGGGCGCCGCGCACGGTCCGAGGCCGTCGCCCGCGCCCGCGAAGCTCGACGCGCACCACGCGCGCACGGCGAAGTCGGCCGCGAGATCGCGCGCGAGCAAGGCCGCGAAGCAGCGCACGGGCAAGGCCGCGAAGCAGGCCGCGAAATCGCGCGCGGGCAGGACCGCGAAGCAGGCCGCGAAACCGCGCGCCGGCAAGACCCCGAAGCGGAAGCCCGCGGTGCGCGGCGCGAAGCCGGGGCGGGCGTTGAAGCGGGCGCGGCCGGTCACGCGCGCGAAGGCGGCGAAGCGCCCCGCGAAGCGCGCGGCGCGCCGGCGCTGAGCCCGCACGCCGCGATGGACGCGCGCTGGGTCGGGCCCGAGATCGCCATCGCCCGACGCGGGGAGCTGCCGTTCCTGGTCGAGCACTGGTACCTGGGCTCGCGCACCCGGCGCTACATGATGGTGCGGCGCTTCCGCGAGGTGCTGAAGCGCGCCGACCTCCAGCCGGGCCAGCGCGTGCTCGACCTGGGCTGCGGCTGGGCCTACGGCACGTACTGGGCGCGCTCGCTCGGCTGCACGGTCGCCGGCATAGACCTCGGCCTCGACCAGCTCTGCTGGGCGCGCGGCGGGCTGCCGGAGGGCGGGGGCCTGGGGCTCGCGCAGGCCAACGCGAAGGCGCTGCCGTTCCGCGATGCCACCTTCGATCGCGCGTTCTCGGTCGAGATGATGGAGCACGTGTTCCGTCCCGACCGCGCCACGGTGCTCGCCGAGATCGCGCGCGTGCTCAAGCCCGGAGCGAGGCTCGCGCTCTCGACCCCGAACCCCTGGTCGCCGATCGAGGCCGCGAAGCGCGCCGCGGTGCGCTGGCCCGCGCTGCGCCGGCGCCTGCCCTCGTCGTGCTTCCCGGAGGCGGCGGACGACGCGGCGAGCTACCACCCGTACCGCTACCACCACCCGCTCACGCTGGCGGAGCTCGAGCGGGGGCTCGAGCGCGCCGGCTTCGCCGTGCAAGGCGCGCGGCGCTTCCTGTGGGTGCCGAAGACCCTGCCCGACGCGCTCCTCGGGGCGGGCATCGCGGCCGAGCGCGCCGCCGAGCTGTTGCCGCTCCTGGACCGGCTCGGCGCCACCACGCTGGTGTGGGCGGCGAAGCGCGGGAGCGCGTCGTGAGCGCGCGCCTGCTGGTGGCACTCAACGGCAGCCCGGTCCGCGGCAGCAGCGTGGACCTGCTGCTGGGCGAGGCGTGCGCCGGGGCCGAGGAGGCGGGCGGGCGCACCGAGCACGTCCGTTGCAACGAGCTTGCCGTCCGGCCCTGCCAGGCCTGCGGACCCGAGCCCACGACCGGCTACTGCGTCTTCCACGACGACATGGACCGCATCTACGAGCTGCTGCGCGATGCGCACGCCGTGGCAGTGGGCTCGCCGGTCTACTTCGACACGGTGAGCGCGCAGCTCAAGCTGGTGATGGACCGCTGCAACTGCGTGACACCGCTGGTGCGCGCCCCCGGCGGGGGCTATAATCTCCGCCCGCTGTGGCGGCGCACGCGGCACGGCCTGTTCGTCACCGCGTGCAGCACCGGCCAGCGCCACGACTTCGCCGAGCGCAGCGTGCGCGGCTTCCTCAGGTGGGTGGGCGCGAAGTGGGAGGAGACCATCGTGTGGCAGCACGACGACGCGGACCTGGGCAGCGTCGCTACGCGCCCCGAGCTGCTGGCGCGCGCGCGTGCCGCGGGGCGCCGCATGATCGAGAGCGCGTCGCTGGAGGCATGAGATGACCCTGCTGCTGCTGGGACTCCTGCTGCTGGCGCCGCCGCCCGGCTCGCCCGAGCTGATCGGCCCGCAGAAGCCGCCCGATCCGGTCGGCACCATGGAACTGGTGGAGAGGGACACGCTCCCGGCCCTGCCGGGCATGGGGAACTTCCTCCACCTCGTCGCCATCGAGAACCTGCCCGCGAGCGCCGCCGAAAGGAACGCGTTCCTCTCCGGCTTCCGCGGCGCCTTCACCGACGACGCGCTCAGGACCGAGCGCGTGCCGCGGAAGAAGCCCGGGCCGCCGCGCCCGAGCCTGCCCATCCGGAACCGCTTCCACCTGCTCGAAGGAAGCGAGAGCAGGGGAACCTGGCAGGCGCAGGTGACGCTCGAGTGGCTGCCGCCCGTGCCGGTCGCCGCCGTGCCGCGCGACACCTCGCAGCACGTGGCCGCCACGCCGCCCGGACTGCGAGTCACCTACTGGGCGCTCACGCCCGAAGCGGTCGAGGCCGACGCGCGGCCGCTCCCGATCCGCGAGGAGCTTTCGTTCGAGAGCGCGGGGGCATCGCCCGCCGGGTTTGCGGAGCACGCGGGCCGCCAGGTCGCGCTGATGCTGCTCGAAACGCTCCACCAGCTCGCGGGCGAGCTGGACGACGACCAGCGCGTGCGGCTCGAAGCGACGGCGCGGCGCTCGCTCACTCCGAGATAATCCGGCTCCGGCCGTTCCCCGCGCGCTGCTCGCTCGCGCCCCGCCGACACGAACGTCCCATTTCCTCCGCCCGCGGCGGCTGGGGTACATTCCCGCGGCCGTTGCGACATCCCGCACCTGCGGGTGGACTTCCCGGCCCGCGGCCGGGTCCCTCGAACACGGAGCCGACTCCGACATGCTGTTCCTGAGAGAAGAGCACCTCCAGGTCCGCGAGATGGCGCGCAAGTTCGCGGACGAGGTGGTGGCGCCGCGCGCCCGCGAGCTGGACGAGAACGAGGAGTTCCCGGCCGACATCGTCCGCCAGATGGCCGACCTCGGCTTCCTGGGCCTGCCCTACCCGGAGAAGTACGGCGGCGCGGGGCTCGACAATCTTGCGTACATGATCGCGGTCGAGGAGATCTCGCGCGCCTGCGGCTCCACCGGCCTCACGCTCGCGGCGCACGTCTCGCTCGGCTGCTGGCCGGTCTACGAGAGCGGCACCGAGGAGCAGAAGATGAAGTTCCTGGTGCCGATGGCGAAGGGCGAGGCGCTCGGCGCCTTCGGCCTCACCGAGCCCGAGGCGGGCTCGGACGCCGCGGGGACGCAGACCCGCGCGGAGCCGGCGGACGGCGGCTGGCGCGTGAACGGCTCGAAGATCCTGATCACGAACGGGAGCGTGGCGAAGTACATCACCTTCACGGCGCGCACCGACGCCAGCAAGGGCACGAAGGGCATCTCGGCGTTCATCATCCGCACCGACACGCCCGGCTTCCGCGTGGGCAAGCGCGAGCAGAAGCTGGGCGTGCGCGGCTCCGACACCGTGGAAGTCGTGTTCGAGGACGTGCTGGTGCCGCGCGATGCGCTGCTGGGAGAGCTCGGCGGCGGCTTCAAGGCGTTCATGCACACGCTCACCGGTGGGCGCATCTCGATCGGCGCGCTCGCGCTCGGCCTCGCCCAGGGCGCCTACGAGTACGCGCTCCGCTACTCGAAGCAGCGGAAGCAGTTCGGCAAGCCCATCGCCGAGTTCGAGGGTGTCCAGTTCCTGCTGGCGGACATGGCCACGAAGATCGAGGCCTCGCGGCTGCTGGTGTACCACGCCGCGGTGCTCAAGGATGCCGGCGAGGAGTACTCGAAGGAGGCGTCCATGGCGAAGCTGTTCGCCAGCGAGGCGGCGAACTGGGTGACCGACAAGTCCATCCAGATCCACGGCGGCCTCGGCTACTGCCGAGACCTGCCGGTCGAGCGCATGCACCGCGACGCCAAGCTCACCGAGATCGGCGAGGGGACCAGCGAGATCCAGCGCCTGATCATCGCGCGCGACATCCTGAAGAACGTCTGAGCCGCACCGCTTACGGGAGCCCCGCATGATCCGAGCGACCGAACGCGGGGAGCGAGGTGCCGCGCGACGACATCGCGGCGCAGCCGGCGCGGACCCCGCAAGGCCCCGGTGACCGACACCGCCATGCGCTGGGCGTCCGCCGCTTCCACCCTGCCCGACACCGCCGCGGCGGCGGACGAGGTGTGCGGCGCGCTCGCGTCCTCGCTCGGCGACGGCCCCGTGGACCTGGCGCTCGTGTTCTTCACCGCGCCCCACGTGCCGAGCGCCGAGGCGCTCGCGGACGCCTTCAAGTCGCGCCTGCGCCCGGGCGCGCTCGCGGGCTCGAGCGCGCACGGCGTGGTCTCCGCGGAGCACGAGATCGAGTCCGGCCCGGCCCTGACCGCGATTGCCGCACGGCTCCCCGGCGTCGCGGTGCAGTCGCTGGTGCTGGTGAACGAGGGCTGGAACGAAGCGGTGGAGGACCCGCTCGCCTTCGCGCGCTGCGCACCCGGGATGGAGGGCGCCGAGCTGGTGCTGATGCTGGGCGAGCCCTTCAGCCTCGACGTCGAGAGCGTGCTGGCCGCGTTCAACCGCCACGCGCCCGCCGTGAGGGTGGTGGGTGGCATGGCGAGCGCGGCGCCGCGGCCGCACGGGAACGCGCTCTTCCTCAACGACTGGGTGGCGGGCGAGGGCGGCATCGCCATCGCGCTCGCGGGCGCGCTGCGCGTGGACGTGGTGGTCTCGCAGGGCTGCCGCGCCATCGGCCCGACCCTCACCGTGACCGCGGGTGAGGGGAACGTGATCGCCGGGCTGGACGGCCGGCCCGCGGTCGAGCGGCTCGAGCAGGTGCTGCAGGCGCTGCCGGCGCGGGAGCGCGAGCGCCTGAAGCACGGCCTCTACGTCGGCAAGGCGGCGCGCAGGGGCGCCGAGGGGAGCGGCGACTGGCTGATCCGCAACCTGCTCGGCGCCGACCGCGACCGCGGCGTGCTGGCGGTGGGCGACCACGTGAAGCCGGGCGAGAAGCTGCGGCTCCACGTGCGCGACGCGGGGACCGCGCGCGAGGACCTGGAGATGCTGCTCTCGCCGCAGGTGTTCGACACGCCGGCCGCGGCGGCGCTGGTCTTCTGCTGCAACGGGCGCGGGAAGGGGCTCTACGGCGCGCCCGACGGCGACATCGCGCCGCTGCAGGCCGCGCTCGGCGGCAACGTCCCTGCTGCCGGGATGTTCTGCGCCGG
>CAYHRW010000033.1:5269-17043 GCA_964359105.1 uncultured bacterium | reverse complement strand
CGTCGGGGTAGCTGCCCATCACCCCGGTGGCGCGCGTACCCGGGCCGGCGCCCCGATGGATGCGTGCCTTTGAGAGATCCTCCGGGCCTGCCATGCGCGCCCAGCCCGCGTGCGGCACGGCGAGCAGCGCGGCGGCGGCGGCGAGCACACCCCCACGTTTTCATGCGCGGCCTCCTCGATCGAGATGTCGGAACCCCACTCGATATCAATGCTACCGCGCCCGGGCGCGCTGCCTCCACGCCTGATCCGCGGCGCCGGCGGCGCAGGTGGACCAGTCGCTCCGGTTCTTTGGGATACCACGCGGGTGCGCGGCGCGTCCGCTCGGGACTTCGCGAAGCCGAAAGCCGAGGTGGAGCCGTGTCGACGGGCGCGCGCGGCGCGTCCGCCTACTTCACGATGGCGACCCGCCGCGTGAGCACGCGGCCCGCGGCCTCGAGCCGGGCGAAGTAGAGTCCCGCCGCGGCCGGGCGGCCGGCGGCGTCCGTTCCCTCCCACCGGGCTTCGTGCGCGCCCGCGGCGAGCGCGCCGTCCAGCAGCGCGGCCACGCGGCGGCCCGCCAGATCGTAGAGCGCGAGCCGCACCGCGCCCGCCTCCGGCAGCGTGAAGCGCAGCGTCACCCACCCGCGCGCCGGGTTGGGCGCGGGCGAGGCGAAGTCGAGCGCGCCGCCCACCGCCCGCGGCACGTCCACCACCTGCTGGTCGCGCGCGATGCGGAACACGCTCGGAGAGCTGGTGCCCCCCGAGTTCGAGAACGAGTCGCCCGAGCCCGGGTCGGCCACGTAGAGCGCGCCGTCGGCGCCGAAGGCGAGGCAGCCGGAACCCGCCAGGTTCTTAAACCCGGTGGCGAACACGCTCACCTGCCCCGCGGAGGTGACCCGCAGGATGCGCTCGGTGAGGATGTCGGCCACGAACAGGTCGCCGCCGAGGTAGCCGTACACGTCGAAGGCGAGCGCGCTCGCGCCGCCGAGCAACGAGGCATCCTGCACCAGGGTGGTCACGGCGCCGGCCGGCGAGATGCGCGCGATGCGCCCCGGGCCGGCGGCGGTGGTGCCGAGCGTGGGGAGGTCGCAGTCGGCGACGTAGAGGTCGGCGCCCCACGCGCCGCCGGGTCCGAACGCCAGCCCCTCGCCGCCCTTCACGCCGGTGGCGAAGGTCTGGAGCGTGCTGATCGGGCTCACCCGCGCCACGCGGTCAGCGCTCGGATCGCACAGGTAGATCTGGCTGTTGAAGCCGGGCCCGCCCACCGCGACCGCGCCGGTCTGGGTGGCCACCGAGCTGCCGAGGGTCTGCGTGGTCATGCGGCGCGGGTGGTCCACCGCGTACAGCCCGTTCTGGTCCGCGACCACCACCGCATCCGGCGAGGTGCGCGCGAGGCCCTCGGGCCTGCCCCAGCGCGAGTCGCCGAGCCAGTGCCCGTAGTCCCCGCCGGGCGTGAGGGTGAAGACACGGTCGCGACCCACGTCCGAGAGCAGCATCACGTCGGGCCCGAGCCACGGCGCGGGCAGCAGGCCCTCCGGCGCGACGAGTCCCTGGCGCGCGATGCGGTCCACCACGTAGCCCGCGGGGACGCTGACGCCGGTGGCGTAGGACGTTGTGCGGAAGCGCGCGTCGAAGCGCATCGCGAGTCGCCGGCCGTCCAGCGCGCGCAGCGTGGTGTCGAGGGACCAGCCGTAGATGGTGCCGGCGGTCCAGGGCGCGTACGGGAGGTAGCGGGCCACGCGTCCCTGCACCTGCCAGAAACCCGACGCGGCGGGCGAGAGCTGGAACGCGGACTCCAGCGACGCGCCGTCCACGTCGCGGTCGAACACCACGCGCAGCGGCGACTTGAGGTCGTTCACGCTCTGGTCGTGACCCGGGAAGATGGTCTCGACCCGCAGCGGCGCCGCCGCGGCGGCCGCGTCCTGCGCGGCGAGCGACTCGATGACGCGCACCCCGCGCGCCGGGACCTTGAGTGCGAAGCTGGCCGGCAGGCCGGCGAGCGTGTCGCGCACCGCGGGGTCGAGCGCGTCCGCCACCATGGTGCCCGCGGCCCACGCCGGCTGGACCGTGCGCGTCACGGGCGCATTCGAGGTGTTCACCGCCACCAGCGCGGTGTCGGTAGCGGTGGCGCGCTGGTAGACGTACAGGCCCGGTCCCGAGCTCTCGGCGTAGAGGTCGCTGGTCGTGCCACGGCGCAGCGCCTCGTGCCGGCGCCGCGTGGCCGTGAGCTTCTGCACCCACTGGAAGAGCGGGTGCGCCTCGTCGAAGTTGTCGCCGTCCGAGGGGCCGAAGTCCCACTGCCCGTCCCACATGTCCTCGCGGCAGTAAGGGTCGCCGCCGCCGTCGAACTCCTGCTCGGTGCCGTAGTAGAGGACGGGCACGCCGCGCGCGGTGAGCAGCCATCCGAGCGCGGTGCGCAGCCGGCTCTCGTCCTGCACGGTGGACGAAGGCCCTGCGCGCAGGAAGCGCGCGTTGTCGTGGTTGTCCAGGAAGGTGGCGAGCTGCTCGCGCGTGGTGCTGTCGTACTCGGCGAGCTGCCCGTAGCGGCCCGGGATGTTCGACGGCGGGTCGTCCCACAGGAACACGCCGTTCGCGGTGTAGTACATCGGGTAGTAGAGCATCGAGTCGAACTTGTAGTTCCCGCCGCTCTTCGTCCCGGTGTACGAGCCCACCTTGACGTCGTCGCCGTCGAAGCTCTCACCGAACAGGAAGAAGCGCGCCTTGCCGACCGACGCGGCGTAGGCGTGGACGCCCGGGCAGTAGGCGTCCCAGAAGCCCATCTCGACGTGCTTCACGGTGTCGATCCGGAAGCCGTCGCAGTCGGTGCTGTCCACCAGCCACTGCGCGGCCTGGAGGAGAGTGCTCCGCACCGTGGCGTCCTCGGTCTTCAGGTCGTCGAGGTCGAACAGCTCGCCCAGGACCTGCTCGGGGTCCGTCCAGCTCCCGATGCTCCCGTAGTTATGGAACTTCGCGAGGTCGTCGAACACCCCGTAGTACCGCTTCGACGGATTCGCCCACTGGAGCGTGTAGCCGGCCGGGTACTTGTACGCGGGCCAGCCCCCGCCCGAGCCCGTGACCAGCGTGCCCATGTGGTTGCACACCACGTCGAGGATGATGCGGATGCCGCGCGCGTGGGCGGCCTGCGCGAGCCCGCGCAGCTCGGCGAGCGTGCCGAAGTGCGGGGCGATCGCGAAGAAGTCGCGCGCGGCGTAGCCGTGGTACTCGGCACTGGCGTTCAGGACGACCGGCGAGATCCACAGCGCGTCCACGCCCAGGTTCGCAAAGTAGTCGAGCTTCGTCGTGAGCCCCGCGAAGTCGCCGCCGTGGATCTTGTAGCCGTCCGCCGGCGCGTAGTTGCCCTCGATCGCGTCGTTGGCGGGGTCGCCGTCCTGGAACCGGTCGGTGATGACCTGGTAGATGACCTGGTCGCGCCAGTCGGCAGGCGACGGGGTGGGCGAGGCCGGGGCGCCGCGCGCCGCGAACAGAGCGACGACGAGGACCCCGGCCAGGGTCAGGCCCTGGGCCGAAAGGCGCAGGCGCGGGTGGCCGGGGAAGCTTTGACCGTGCCCGAAGCGGCCTCTAAAATCAACGCGCAAGTCGTCCCTCCGGGGCCTCTTCGCCGACCCGGGCCGACCACTCGAACTGGAGCTCCCGATGCCGCACGCCCGCCCGTCGCGCCTCGCCCTGATGCTCATCGTCCTCGCCTCGTTGGTCGCTCCGGGCGCCCACGCGGCGATCTCGCGCCCTGGACGCGCCGGTGGCGGGTACCCTGCGCTGCTCGCCCGTCCCGACGCGTGGCCGCAGGGGACCGTCGCGGCCATCGGCAACGTCCGCAGCCGGGCCACGCCGCTGGAGAGCGCGGGCAACATTCTAGCACTGTACTTCGACGCCGGCGACGACCTCACCTTCCGCGTGAGCCTGGTGGCGCCGCTCGGCATCGCCGACGGCGTGGATCACGTCGCGCGCGGGCGCGTGCGCGTGCTGGTGCTGGTGGACGAGGGCGCCGGAAGCAACCACGAGCTGCCCGCGCCGCTCCGGGGCCCGGCGCCGATCGCGTGGGACCGCATGCTGCTGCTCGACCCCGCTGGCCCGGTGCCCGCGCGCGTCGCGGCGGGCGCGCGCTCGGCGGGAGTGGCGCTCGAGCCCGGCCGCGCCGCGTTCCACCTGGCTCACGGCTGGATGGCCGCAGCGCTCCCGCGCCTGGAGGGCGCCGCGCCGCGGCGGGCCGCGGTGATCACCTTCAGCGGCGAGCGCGAGCTGGATCGGCTGGTCGCGCCGCTCGGCGCGGAGCGCGCCATGACCTACGAGGCCAACGTCGCGTTCATGCACTTCGGGAACCAGGGCCTCTCCTACAGCGACGTGTTCCACGGCCGCGCCGGCGCCGAGGGCTCGAGCGGCTTCGACGAGATCCTGCGCGTCCACGAGCTGAAGAACATCCCGGCCAACGTCCACCTCTCCCCGCTGCTGCAATCCTCGGCCGAGTGGGACGCGCGCAACGGCGACCCGCAGGACTTCAACGCCTGGATGCGCACCGGGGTCACCAGCGGCTGGCTCGGCATCATCGCCTCGGCCTATGGCCAGCCCATCCTGCCGTTCCTGCAGGGCGCCATGAACGACTGGGCCGTGGACCGCGACGTGGCGATGCAGAGCTGGCGTTACGGCTACGTGCCGCGCGTGGCGTGGGTGCCGGAGCGGGTGTGGCTCACGCCGTCCCAGTACCCCGGCAACGGCGTGATCGACGCGAGCAGCTCCCACTGGCAGGCGCACGGGATCAACGGCGTCATCCTGGACGACTGGCCGCACCTCCAGGGGCACGACAACCACCAGATCCACACCATGTCGGGCACCGGGCTGCGCCTCATCCCGCGCGACGCCGATTTCACGGGCAAGCTGCACGCCGGCGACGGCGACGGCGCGCTCGCGGTGCTCACCGGGCTCGCCGGCTCCGGGCTCGGCACCTACCGCCTGGTCACCTACGCGGACGACTGGGAGATGGCGGCCGAGATGGGGAACTGGGCGACCGACTTCCCGTTCGCGCTCGACACCTACCTGTGGATGATCGACAAGTGCCTGGTCGAGAGCGCCTGGCTCCACACTTGGAAGCTCGACCCCGCGCTCGGCAACGCGAACTTCAACGGCGACACGTTCACGCCCACCAACGGCACCTACGGCACCATCGGCGGCGCCGACGGCTACGGCGGCAGCAACAACGCCTGGTACGGCGACTGGGCGGGCTACATCCCCTACTCGACCGGCGGCAACGGCAGCGGCGGCTGCGGAGGCGGCGGGAACTGCAAGAACCACGGCGTGCTGTGGAACGACGCGCACGCCGCGCTGCAGGCCGCGCCCAGCAACAACATCCGCGAGGCCGGCTGGTACGTGCTCATGACCAACCTGCACGAGACCGGCTGGCACGACTACCTGGGCGGGCCGATCTCCGGCTGGGAGCGCCAGTATTCGGCGCACATCAAGAACGCCAACGTCTACGCCGAGGCCGCGCGCTGGGCCGGCGGGCTGTACGCGAGCCCCACCGGGGCGTTCTTCACGGACGTCGACAACGACGGCACCAACGAGCTGGTGATGTACAACGACCGCGTGTTCGCGGCGTTCGAGTCCATCGGCGGGCGCGCCCCGTGGGTGTTCGCGAAGAGCGGCGGCACCAGCTACTCCGTGGTCGGCATCGACAACGCCTACTGGTACGGCACCGAGGGCGACTACAACGACGGCAACCACATCGCGGCGCTCTCGGACGTGGGCCCCAACTACCAGCACGACTTCTACGGCATGGCGGTGGACACCGCCTCGGGCAACACGGTGCAGGCCACCTTCACGCACTCCGGCGTGAAGAAGACGATCCGGCTGACCCTCGGCCAGCCCTACCTCGACTGCATCTACCGGGTCGGCGCGAACCATCAGTACATCCAGACCGGCTGGTCGCCCGACCTCGTGGACCTGCTCTACAACGCCCGCATGGACCGCATCTGGGCGCCCGACGTCTCCTACATGGGTCGCCGCAACCCGAACACCGCCGCCACCGGCGCGTACGTGATCGGCGGCGGCGGCGCCCAGTTCCAGATGGAGATCGGCGGCACGCTCATGAAGGGCGACGAGATCCACGGCACGCAGAAGTTCGAGTTCTACGTGTACGCGGGACCGACCTCGGCCCCGGACGGCGGCGGCAACGTTGCCGAGCTGGCCGCGCTCGCCGCCGGGCTCACCGACCAGCTGCCGCCCGAGGCGGTGAGCGGGACCTACTTCCCGGCCACCCGCCAGCTTGCGCTCACCTTCGACGAGCCGGTGCGCTACAACGAGGTCGTGGCGACCAGGATCTCCATCGACTCGGACAACGACGGTGTGCCGAACGCGACGCTGGACGGCGGCACCACGGTGCTGAACGGCGCGAACGCTGCGCTCCTCACGCTCCAGGTCTCGCCTGCGCTCCACGCGGTGATCCAGGCGCTGGACCACAACCAGATGCGGCTGCTGCTCCAGGCCGGCGCGGTCAAGGACGTGCCGGGCAACCCGAACGCGGCGCTCACGAACACCGGCGACGTGTTCGTCTCCTACGGGCCGCCCACGCTCATCACGCTCGACGGCAACTTCAACCCGAGCGAGTGGCCCTCCTGCACCATCGCGGTGGCAGACTCGTTCGACTCCGGCTGGAACTCGCCGGGCAACACCGACAACGAGATCCAGGCGGTCTACGCCCAGTGGGACAGCACCTACCTCTACCTGGGCATCCGCGGCGAGGCGACCGCGAACTCGTGGCTGCTCTACCTGGACACCGATCCGGGCGGCCCGAACGGGCAGACCGACCTGCGCGCCATCAACGCCTGGGAGCGCGGCGCCCAGTTCACGGCCTCGGGGTTCAAGGCCGACTGGCAGTTCGGCGCCTACCAGCACCAGGGGATCTACGACAGCCAGTCGTTCTTCAAGATCACGAGTCCCACGACGACGGCGGACTCGACCGCGGCGATCCTCAAGGCCTTCGATCCGATGCACACCTTCGGGCTCGACGGCGGCAGCGAGATCGCGATCCCCTGGAGCACGCTCTACGGGCTCGGACCCGGGCGCGTGCCGGCGAACTGCCAGCTCGCCCTGGTGACCTCGCTGTGCTGGGATCCCGAGCCCGCGGGCGAGCTCGGCGGCGACCAGGCGCCGAACAACCTGGCGGCCACGCCCCCCACGCTCGACAACCGCACGCTCATCGCCATCGACGCCAACGGCGATGGCTATCCGGATGCCAGCGACCGCACGCCGCCGTCGCTCACCTCGGCCGCATACACCGGCTGGGACAGCCTCGTCACGCTCCAGTTCAGCGAGCCGGTCACCGCTTCCACCGCCAACCAGGCGTCGCGCTACTCCGTCTTCCAGACCTCGAATCCGTCCCAGTCGCTCACGGTGCGCGCCGCCACGCTCCAGGGCGACCAGCGCTCGGTGCAGCTGCTGGTCTCGCCGATGGCCTACGTCGGCTACACCGTGATGGCCAGCGGCATCGCCGACACGTCGTGCTTCCACAACGTGGCGAACCAGACCAGCACGCAGTTCCAGGGCCCGCCGGTCGCGGTGGATCCGACCGTGGCGCCGCCGCGGGCGCTGCAGCTCGCCACCCCGTGGCCGAACCCCACGACCGGGCGCTGCGCGATCTCCTACGCGCTGCCCGAAGCGGCCGGCGTGGCGCTCGATCTGTACGACCTCGGCGGCCGCCACGTGCGCAGCCTGGTGCGCGCGCCGCAGCCGGCCGGCCAGTACCGGATGACGTACGACGGGCTCGACGACCAGGGCCGTCGCCTTGCGTCGGGGATGTACTTCGTGCGAGTCTCCGCCGGAGCTCGGCAACAGGTGAAGCGCCTGGTCGTCCTGCCGTAGGCGTTCTCCGTGCGCGCGCGCGCCACGTGCGCGCACGGAGGCATCTGGTGCTCCGCCGCCGCCGGGGTGTTCCGCGAACGCGGGGGCCCGTTGCCCGCGGCGGGCGGCGGCCCCGCACGGCCCGGAGCCCACCCGAACCATTGGAGGAAGACGCCGATGAGACGGGTCCTCGTGCCCGGCCTGCTCGCGTGCTGCGGCCTCGTCGCGCTGTCCGCCCTCTCCTGCTCGCCCGGCGGCTCCGGCAAGGCCGCCGCGTCGAAGACCATCGTCATCTGGGAGCAGATGGATCCCGAGGAGCGCGCGCGCTTCGAGGCCAACCTCGAGACCTTCCGGCAGACCCATCCCGGGGTGACGATCCGGCACACGCCCTACGAGACCGAGCAGCTGCGCACGCAGTTCCAGACCGCGGCGACCGCCGGCAGCGGCCCCGACCTCATCTTCGGCCCCTCCGACCAGGTGGGGCCGCTCTCGATCCTCAAGACCATCCAGCCGCTCGACCAGACGCTCGAGCAGGGCTTCTTCGACCGCTTCATCCCGGGCTCGCTCGACACCCTGGACGGCCACCTCTACGCCGCGCCGGACCAGGTCGGGAACCACCTGGTGCTGTGCTACAACCGCAAGCTGGTGCCGCACGCGCCGGAGACCGCGGCGGAATTCATCGCGCTCGCGAAACGACTCACGAAGCCCGGCCAGTACGGCTTCGCCATGAACACCACCGAGCCCTACTGGCTGGTGCCGTTCCTGGGCGGCTACGGCGGCTGGGTGATGGACGGACAGGCGCGCCCGACGCTCGACACTCCCGCGATGGTCGAGGCGCTGGCCTTCCTCAAGAGCCTGCGCGACCAGCACCGGGTGATGCCGAAGGAGAGCGACTACCAGGTCACGGAGACGCTCTTCAAGGAGGGCAAGGCCGCGATGATCGTGAACGGCCCCTGGTCGTGGTCCGGCTACCGCAAGGCCGGAGTGGACCTCGGCGTCGCACCCATCTTCCGGCTCCCGAACGGCGCGTGGGCGAAGCCGATGGTGGCGAGCAAGGGCTACTCGATCAGCGTCAACGTGCCCAAGGACAGGCTCCCGCTCGTGGTCGAGCTGATGACGTTCCTCACCTCGCCCGAGGCCGAGCTGCGCTCGGTGCGCGAGCTGGGGATCCTGCCGAGCCACCGGGACGCCTACCGCGACTCGACGCTGCTCAACGACCCGTTCCTCTTGGCCTCGCGGCAGGCGATCGAGCAGGGCGGCCGCATGCCGGTGGTGCCCGAGATGCGCGTCATCTGGGACGTGATGCGGCCCGAGATGCAGAACGTCATGAACGGGGTCAAGACCCCGGCGCGGGCCGCGCGGGACATGCAGCAGTCGGCGGTGGCCCAGATCGCGGGCATGAAGCAGTAATCGGGGCCGCCCATCGTGGATCTCCCCGTCGCCCCGCCCTCCCGCGACCCGGCCGCCGCGCCGCCGGGACCGTCGCGGTGAGCGCGATGCTGCGGGCGCCCCGCTCCTTCCCCTACCGGCTGCTGCTGCCGGCCGTGCTGGCGATGCTGGCGGTGGTGCTGTTCCCGCTCCTCTACAACTTCTTCCTCGCGTTCCGCAACATGAGCCTCTACCACTTCACCGACCACCGGTTCGTGGGGCTCGCGCAGTTCAAGGAGCTGTTCTCCCAGCCCATCCTCTACGTGCTGTTCGGCAAGTCCCTGCTGTGGACCGCGCTCAACGTGTTCTTCCACGTCGCGCTCGGGCTGTTCCTCGCCGTCCTGCTCACCGGCCCGGTCAAGGGGCGCGCGCTCTACCGCACCGTGTTCATCCTGCCGTGGGCGATGCCGCAATACATCTCGGCGCTCACCTGGCGCGGGATGTTCAACTACGAGTACGGCGCGGTGAACCTGATCCTGCAGCGGCTCCACCTGCCGGCCGTCCCGTGGCTCTCCGACCCCGTGGCGGCGTTCCTCGCGCCAGTGATCGTGAACGTCTGGCTCGGCTTCCCGTTCATGATGATCGTGTGCCTGGGCGCGCTCTCGGCCATCCCGCGCGACCTCTACGAGGCCGCGGAGCTGGACGGCGCGAACGCCTGGCAGAGGTTCCGCAACGTCACCTGGCCGCAGATCCTGCCGGTGCTCACCCCCGCGGTGCTGCTCGGCACCATCTGGACCTTCAACAACATGGTGGTGATCTGGCTGGTCTCGCAGGGCGGGCAGCCGGCCGACCAGACGCACATCATGGTGACCTACATCTACAAGGTCGCCTTCACCTACTACCGCTACTCGTACGCCGCGGCCTTCTCGGTGATCGTCTTCCTGATCCTGTTCGGCTTCGTGCTGTTCACGCTGCGCCGCACCGCGCCGCTGGAGGCCCGCGCGTGACCGGTGCCGGCCGTGCCCGCCGCAGGTCGGTCAGCGTGCTCAAGCACGCGTTCCTCGCCGCGTTCGCGCTCGCCACCGTCTACCCGATCCTCCAGATCGTCACGGTGTCGCTCCGGCCGGCGGACCGGCTCTACTCGACCTCGCTCGCGCTCATCCCGCCCGACGCGACGCTCCGGGCCTTCCGCGCAATCCTGTTCGAGAAGGACTTCCTGCTGTGGATGCGAAACTCCTTCCTGGTCTCGATGGCGGTGACGGTGCTCGGCGTCACGCTCGCCTCGACGGCGGCGTACGCGTTCTCGCGCTTCCGCTTCCCGGGGTGGCGCGTCGGGCTCTACTCATTCCTGCTCACCCAGCTGTTCCCCGCCACCATGCTCATGCTGCCGCTCTACGTGCTCATGAAGGCGCTCCACCTGCTCGACACCTTCGCCGGGCTCACCGTGGCGTACACCGCGACCGCGTTGCCATTCTGCGTGTGGACCATGCGCGGCTACTACGACACCATCCCGGTCGAGCTCGAGCAGGCGGCGCTCATCGACGGCTGCGGGCCGTGGGCCGCGTTCACGCGCGTCACGCTGCCGCTCGCCGCGCCGGCGCTCGCCATCACCGCGCTGTTCTCGTTCATGGCGGCGTGGTCGGAGTTCCTGGTGGCGCGCATCATCATCCACCGGCAGGAGCTCTACACCCTGCCGCTCGGCCTCGAGAGCCTGGCCGGGCAGTTCCAGACCGAGTGGGCGAACTACGCCGCCGGCAGCCTGTTCGTGTGCGTACCGGTGATGGTGCTGTTCGTGGTGCTGAACCGCTGGCTGGTCTCGGGCCTCGCGCTGGGCGGGGTGAAGGGATAGACTCCAGCGACGTATCCTCCCCCCCGCGGCGCGCCGCACATCCATCTGCCCGGAGGGACTTCCGATGGTCCGCACGATGTCCTTCTTCGCCGCCGGCCTGCTCGCCGCCTTCTTCGCGTCCGCCGCATGTGCCGGGCCCTGGTACGTGCGCGGCAACCTCTACTGCCACGCCGGCGTGAACGACCCGGCCCCGGCGACTCCATCCACTTCACGTTCGACACCAACGTCCGCTTCGACGGCTGGGCGCCCTACATGAACATCGTCTCGAGCGACCACGCCATCCCCCCCGGCGCGGTGATGGAGCTGATCGGCAGCGCGCCCGAGACCGGCGCGTGGCTGAACGGCGTGGCCGCGAGCCCGGTGGGCGACCGCTGGCAGCGCGTGCTCACCGTCGCCACGCCCGGGATGTACGAATTCAAGTTCCGCGTGCAGGGCACCTGGGATGTCGTGAGCTTCGGCTACGACTACAACAACACGGCCGGCCGCAACGCCGCGTACACCACCACCCTGCCCGGCTCCGACGTCCTGTTCCAGCTCGACCTGGCGACCGGACGCGTGCGCGCCGTCGAGCTGGGGCCCGACCCGGTGCGGCCGACATCGTGGGGGCAGCTCAAGGCGCGCTATCGGTGACACGATCGCACGGCAGGGGCATAGGAGACGGGGGGGGGGGGGGGGGGCCCCGCCCCCCCCCCCCCCCCCAAAGGGGGGGAAACACGAAACAGAAAATGAA
>CAYHRW010000033.1:0-5259 GCA_964359105.1 uncultured bacterium | reverse complement strand
TTGGGTGACACTATCGCCCGGCTGGGGAATTGGAGCCGGGGGGGCTCTGGCGAGCCCGCCCGTCCGTTTCACCGCGATTCGCGAATCTACCGGTACAGCGTCTTGACCTTGCCCCAGGTCGTGTTCAGCGTCGGCGTGGGTCCGAGCACGGAGACGCGCGCACGGCCGGTCGCCGAGTTGAACTCGAACTTCACGTCCGTGTTGTCCACGGTCGTGGTGTACCCGAGGTTCGCGCCGCACGGAGCGCCCGCACCCTCGGAACCGATGTTCATGATGTCCCAGGTGCCGGTAGCGCGGAACTTGGCCTCGTACGCGCCCGGTGTCGCGATGGTCAGCACGCGGGTCCAGATCGTGCCGATCAGGTTCGCCGGCGTGTCGGTGCCCCAGCTGCCGGTTTCGGGGGCACTGCCGATCACCGAGAACGTGGTGCCGGGAGGAGCGTAGTGGTCGGTCCACACGATGTCCTGCGCGGGCAGCCAGCCGTCCGCGTAGACGTTGGTGTCGAGCGTGTAGTACACGACTTCGCCCATGTAGGTGTGGACCCACAGATTGCACCAGGGGGAGTAGCTCTCGGACCAGTCGAGGTTCGCGATCTTGAACTCGTGGCGGCCCGGGAAGCTCGGATTCGGCACGCTGTTGTTGTCGCAGACGACGCTGCCGCTCCAGACACCAGAAGCCAGCGACAGCAGGTTGCCGCCGTCTGCATTCCAGCAGCCGGGCACACAGTACATACTGCCCTTCGCGTAGAACGGGCCGGGCCCTGCAGCGAGCGCGACCGAGGACGCGAGGAGCATGGCGCAGAGCATGGTAGCGATCTTCTTCACGATGAGGTCCTCCTCCAGCAGGGGGTTACTGGGCGGCCGGCGAGAAGCCCGGTTCGCCGTGGAAATCGCCACGCGCAGTTTACCAGCCGGCAGGTGTCTGCGGCAGGTAGATTTACGTACCACCGCGCTTTCCCGGTCCCGGTCGGGGTGAGCACCGCCACTCCCCGGGGCGCACCCGGGCGACCGGGTCGGGTGTGTTCACCCGCTCCCGCCCCGCCTGGCCTCGCCTTGCCGCCGCCGGACCCGGGACGCCGCAACCCGGTGGGCCGCACCCGGCTCGCGGCGCGCCCCGAGATGGTGCGGCGCCCGCCGATGAAGGCGGGCGCCGCGCTCCCTTCAGGAACTCAGGCCCGCAGCCGCTACTGCGTCACCACCAGGCGCCGGCTCAGGTGCTGGCCGCCCATCGCCAGCTCGTAGAGGTACACGCCGCTCGGCGCCTTGCGGCCGCTCACATCGCGGCCGTTCCACACCGCCTGGTGCGGGCCGGCCGCGAGCTCGGTGTCCACCAGCTTCGCCACGCGCCGGCCGAACACGTCGTAGACCGTCAGGGTCACGCGCCCGGCGCGCTTGAGCTCGAAGCGGATCGTGGTGCGCGGCACCATCGGGTTGGGGAAGCTCTGCTTGAGCACCGCGAAGCTCGCGCTCGCGTCCACGCCGCCGCCGTAGGGCACGCCGGTCGGGTCGCTGCAGAAGTCCCAGGCGTTGAGCGGGCGCACCTGCGGGGTCGTGGTCGAGTAGTTCAGGTCGTCGATGGCGAGCGAGCGGTTCGGGATGCTCGCGCACTCGAACGTGCCGTTGAGCCAGTACTTGAACTGGCCGCTCAGGTTCGAGGAATCCGGGAACGTGATCGCGCGCGTGAAGATGTGGTCGCCCGCCGTCGCGTCATAGCCGGCGCCGTCGTCGAACATCCGCGCGGCCGCGGGCGGCGGCGCCACGAAGCTCATCGGCGCGATGTCGCCCATCGCCGCCACCGTGTCCGCCGGGCCCGGGTCGGGGTCGAGCAGGGTCATGTCCACGCGGAACACCACGGTCACCGCCTTGTCGGTCACGGTGCAGCGCTCGATCCCGCGCGCCGGCAGGGTGAGCGCGCCCATCGCGCCGCCCACGGTGTCGTACGCCGCGTCGTTCAGGTAGAAGCTGCGGTTGCCCTGGGTCAGGCACTCGTAGTTGCCGCGGTAGTACGTCTTCCATTCGACGTTCTTCCCGGCGCAGCTCGGGAAGCGGACCTTTGCAGTGTAGATCTTGTCGCCCGCCGCCAAGTCCGGCGCCACGCCGTCGTCACGCATGAGCACACCGGATGGCGTGAACGCGAGCGGGTACTCGTTGCCCTGCAGGAAGAACGAGTCGCTCGGGGCCGGGCCGACGAGCGTGACGTTCACCTGGAAGATGACGTCCACCGGATGGAATGTGAAGTTGGCCGGATCGTCGTTGTTCCAGAAGCCGGTGAGCGTCGCGCTCGCGCCGTTGTCGCTGCTCAGGTGATACGTGCGGTTCGAGCCCAGCGGCTCGAACTGGCTGCAGATCCGCGCGAACTTCCATTCGAGGTCCGCCTCCGCCTTCCCCGTCCCGGTGTTCTTTGCCATGCAGAACGGCACAGTGATGGTGTAGATCGAGTCGGCGTCGAGGTCCTTCATGACCGCGTTGTCGCAGATCGTGAAGGTGAGGGGCAGCAGGTTCCCCTCGATCGAGAACGTGTCGGTCGGGGCGAAGATGCCCTTGCACAGCCCGACCTTGAAGTTCCCCTGAAACGCCAGGTTCTGGATGAAGAACGAGCCCACGTTGGTGGTGCCGTTCGCCACGATGGGGTTGGCGGCCAGGTCCTGTACGTTCGACACCGTGATGTTGTTGAAGGCGGCGTTGGCCGTGATGCCGCTGTTGAGCGTCAGGTGCACGACGTTGCTCGCGGCGGCGTCGCGCTGCGCCAGCACCACGACCCGGCTCACCGGGCCGCTGAACGCGTAGTTGCCGGCCACGTTCGCGGTGGCCTGGCTGACCGGCTCGCTGAAGGTGACGTCGATCTTGTTGGTGGTGAGATTGAAGGTCTTGTCGGCGAGCAGCGGGAAGTTCACCGCGACCGCGTTCGCCACCGTGGGCGGGATGCTGTCCACCGCGCTCATCACGCTGTAGGCGAACATCGTGGTCATCTGGACGACCGCCGTGGTGTCGAAGGTCGTCTGGCCCACGCGCGACATCTGCACGTTGTCGCTCATCGCGGCGTCGAGCGGGCCCTTGGTCGCGCCCTCCTGGGTCAGCCACCACTCGACGTTGATCGTACTGCCGGCCGAGATGCCCAGGGTCGAGAGCGGGAGCTTGAACTCGATGAAGCCGGTGCTGTCCGCGATGTTGAGGCCGTTCGATCCCGAACCGTACGACGGGTTCACGTAGATCGAGCGGTTGTACCAGGCCCCCAGCGAGTCCTTGTAGAGCGCTTCGAAGTTGAAGGTGTTGCCCGGGTACTTGAGCACGTCGTAGACCACCCAGTCCGGCCGGTTCGCCACGCTCGCCCAGCCGATCTTGCGGCTGAACGGGTCGGTGGTGCCGCCGGTGGCGCCGTTCACGTCAATGGCCACGCCGATGTTGTCGCCGGTGAAGCAGTACTGGCTGAACTCGATCCCGAGGTAGAGGTAGGTGTTGTCGTTCGTGAGGTAGATGCGGCCGAGGTCGAGCGGGTAGACCGAGTCGGGCGTGCAGAAGAACTTCTGCGTGTCGAGCCGGTCGTCCGTCACCAGGTTCGAGGGGTCGAAGTCGTTGGTGCCGTCCACCGTGATGGTCTGCGGCACGAACGCCCGCGCGGGCCCCGCCGCCAGCACGAGGCAGGAGGCCAGGAGCAGCAGTCGCAAGGTTCGCATGTAGGGTTTTCTCCAGCCGGGCCGACCGGATGCCACGCACGATGCCCGGCCCGGCGGCCAAGCCCGGATGGCAGCAGGAACCGGCCGGCGTCGAGCGCCGGGTTCTGGGGGTCAGGCGTGAACATTGTAGGGCCCGCATCTCGGGCGGGGCAAACGGTCCCTCGGGACCAGATGCAGGGGGCCGGCGCTTGACCGGCCCGCTGCGCGACGGCATGATGCGGCTCCCTTGGGCTTCGCCACGACTCTCTGCCCCGGAGATCGCGTGATTCGCCGCACCGCCCCGTCCTTTCTGGCCCTCCTTCTTCTGGCCTCTCCGTCGCCCGCCGAGACCGCCCGCGACCTGAGCGCGCGCATCCGCATCGACGGCTTCGCCAACGAATGGACGGCGGGTGAGCGGCTGTTCGAGCTCAACCGGGACCTCAACCTGCCGGAGGAGGCCACCGACGATTCGAAGTGGGGCCCGAACAACGACATCAACCAGGTCCGCGTGACCTGGGACGCCCACAACCTCTATGTCGCAGGCGAGGGCAAGACCTGGGGCAACAACATGGTGTTGTTCATAGACGCCATCCCCGGGCGCGGCATGTACACGATGAGCGGCCTGAACTCCTGGTCGCGCAACTTCACCTTCGACACGTCGAGGGTGGCCTACGGGGAGGAGTTCATGCCGGACCTCTTCCCCGCCACCTGGGACGGGAATGCCACGCCGCACCTCGTCATCCACCAGAGCGGCACCCAGGTGAGCGACCAGCTGGTGGGCGGCGGCCTGTTCCTCGCGGCCGCGACCTTCTTCCAGGACCAGGATGGCCGGGCGATGGAGGCGGCGATCCCGTGGAGCACCGTGTTCGCGAACGACCCCGACACGCGCGACACCGTGGTCACCATCGGCGGCGTGCGCGACACGCTGTGGTGGTTCCCGCCGGGCCGCAGGCTCAAGATCGCCGGCGTCATCACCGCCGGCGGCGACAACACCGGCGGGCCCGACTCGGCCCCGGACAACACGCGCGGCCACACCACCGACGGCAACGCCTTCGTCTACCTGGACAACTACGCCGAGATCGCGATGGACCTGAAGCGCGAGCTGCCCGGGAGCCCGGCGGACACATCGGACGGGCTGCCAGACTGGGGCATCGAGCCGAAGACGCGCGTGAGGTTCAAGTTCCCGCCCCCGATTGTCGGCGTGCGTTTCGCGCTCGCCGACCTCGCGCTCAGCCGGCCGGCGTTCGCCCCCGACCGCGGCGAGAAGGTGGGCTTCCGCTTCCGGCTCGACCCGCCGCTCGATCCCGACCGTCCGCTCGACGCCCTCCGGACCGTGGATCTCACGGCCAACGTGTTCGACATGCGCGGGCGCTGGGTCCGCAACCTCTACATCGCGGACCGGCGCTACGGCCTGGCCCCGCTCGATCCCCTGTGGGACGTCTGGGACGGCCGGGACGAGAGCGGGCATCCGGTGCCGCCCGGCGTCTACGTGCTGCGCGTGGTGATCGAGCCGAACCTGAGTCGCATCACGCGCCCCGTGGTGGTGGTGCGATGAGGGCCGCGCTCCGTGCGTTCGCCGTGCTCGCGCTGCTGCTCGCGACCGTCGC
>CAYHRW010000032.1:0-17153 GCA_964359105.1 uncultured bacterium | reverse complement strand
GGGGCGGCGGCGGGAGGGTGGCGCGCGGCTGCGCGTGACGCTGCTCCCGTAGCGCGGGCCCCGGGACCGCGGTGGGGCGCGCGGCCCGGAGGGACTCCGGGCCGCGCGCTATTCCTGCGGGAACAGCGTGGCGAGGTCGAAGTCGGGAGAGATGGCGCGCGCGCGCTGATCGCCCAGCCCGGCGAAGTTGCGCACCGCGTCGAACACCGAGCGGGGCAGCCCGGTGATGATCCCGAAGCCCGCGCGGCGCTTCTCGCGCACCTCGCCCGAGAGCCAGCCCTCGACCTCCGCGACGTCCTCCACGGAGAGCGGCTTCAGCGCGGCCGACACCACCACGTAGTAGCTCTGGCCGGGCCGGAGCCGCCCCACCCGTTCGACCGGCAGCGCGAGCGGCCGCGCGAGCACGGTGCGCACCGAGTCGAGGTTCGGGATGACGAGCGGGGGCGAGCCGGCGCGCTCGATGCGGTAGCTCTCGTTCCATACCTCGTAGCGGATCCGGATCGCGGCGTCGACGCCGCTCTCGAGCCGGTCGAACCAGCCGGCGCGCCGCCGCCAGGTTTCGGCGTGCAGCACGAGCGTCGCCGGCATGCCGCGCGCGAGGCTCTCCGCCACGCGCGGGGCGAGCAGGTCGGTGAGCCGCACGTCCACCCACACGTAGCCGGCGCGCTCGCACGGCGGATCGAGCGCCATCTCGAGCGCGCGCGCGCCGCCCGGCTCGGCCAGCGCGCCCAGCACCAGCAGCAACGTCAGGCCCCGGCGGGCACGGGGCGGCCGCGGGGCCTGCAGGGGGCGGTTGGGGAGCGCTGGGGGCACGAAGGGTCCGGGGTCAGAAGGGGCGCTGGAGCCTCACGCTGATGACGAAGTCCGAGCGCGGCTGCTGCAGGTTCTTCGCGAAGTACACCCGCAGGTCGTCCTCGGAGGTGCCGAGGCCGAAGCCGCCGTCAACCTGCAGGCGCTGCCGGCGCACGTCCCACTGGTGCTCCGGGTTGGACCATGCCCGGCCCGCGTCCACGAAGGCGATGGCGTGGAGCCCGCCCTCGAGCGCGCCGGTGTGCAGGCGCCACAGCCCGATCGAGTACTCGGCCTGGCCCAGCAGCATCTGGTCGCCGCGGTACTGCGCGAAGGCGTGCGCGCGCAGGCCGTCCACGCCCCCCGCCGTGAACTGCTTCTGCACCGGCAGAGCGCCGGCCGTGGTGGTGCCGCCCACCGCGCGCAGCACCAGCGTGGTGGCCGGCGAGAGCCGCACCACGCTGCGCACGTCGGCGAGCGCGCGGTCGTATCGGAAGTCGCCGCCCAGCCGGTCGCCGGCGCGCTCCAGCTCGATCCAGTGGTAGAGCCCCGCGCGGGTGCGGTGGGTGCGGTGGGCGAGGCGCTCGAGCCGCAGCATCACGGCGTGAACCTGGCCTTCGTCGATCTGTGGGTTGTCGCGCAGCACGCGGTCGCGCATAAAGAAGGAGCGCGTGCCGCGCCACAGCGGCAGCGAGCGGTAGTCGTCGTTGCGCGCGTGGACGCTGACCGTGGAGAAATCGGGCACGCGCCACGCCACGTAGGCGCCGAGGCCCTCGCGTTCGAAGTAGTCGCGGTAGTCCTGGCGGCCGAACAGCAGCGCGAGGCTGTTCTCGACGTCGTCCACCTGCTGCAGCTCGCTGTGGTCGGTGCGCCGCACCATCGAGACCCCGAGCGCGACGCGCCCGCGCGGCAGCAGCGGCTGCTCGAGCTGGGCGCCGTAGAGCCAGCGCTTCCGGCCGGTGGCGACCTCCACGCGCGCGCCGAGCCGCGGGAACATGGTGCCCGGGGCCTGGGCCTCGTACGAGAGCCCGAGCCGCGCCGGGTCCACGCGGTTGTAGTCGAACAGCGGGGTCAGCTTCTGGTGGTCCCGGTCGTCGTCGCGCCACTGCTCCGCCTCGGTGAGCAGCCGTTCGCCGAACGGGGCGCGCAGCCACTCGTCCCCGTCCTCGAGGCCCGAGTCGGGCGCAGCCGCCGGGGCGGTCGGTGCCTGCGGGCTGAACGCCAGCGTGTCGGCCGGTGCGCCGGGCTGGTCCGCCCACGCCGGTGCGCCGGCTGCGGCGGCGCAGAGCGCCAGACCGGTCAGCGTGAGGCAGCAGGCGTTCACGTCACCTCCAGGATGGGGTCAGGAGCGCCGGGATGGTATCGCAAGCCGCGTACCCGCGCGCGCACCCGCGCGCGGCGCGGCCCCCGAGTGGGTTACGGCCACGCGGCCGGCGGGTTTCGGCGCGGCCTGTGGCGCCGTTGCCACGACCGCGCCCGCGGAGCCTCGCGGCCGGCCCGGATCGCCCGCCTCACCGCCGGTCCGGACCGCCCGCCTCACCGCCGGTCCGGACCGCCCGCCTCACCGCCGCGCGATGCCGTACTTGCGCATCTTGCGGTGGAGATTGGTCCGGTCGATCCCGAGCCCGGCCGCCGCCTGCGTGACGTTCCAGCCTGCCCCCTCGAGCGCCTTGCGGACGGCCTCGGCCTCGCGTCGCTCGATCTCGCCGCGCAGGCCCACGGCGTCTTCGCGGTCGGGGCCGCTCTCGAGCCACGGCGCCAGGTCCTCGGCGCGGAGCTCCTCGCCGGCGACCAGGATGGCGGCGCGCTCCATGAGGTTCCTGAGCTCGCGCACGTTCCCGGGCCAGTGGTAGTCCTCGAGCAGGGCCCGGGCCTCGGGCGCGAGGCGCTTCTCGGGCCTGCCCTCGACGGCGCAGAACGCCCCGAGGAAGTGCGCGGCGAGCAGCGGCACGTCCGACGGGCGCTCGCGCAGCGGCGGCACGTGGAGCGGGAGCACGTTGAGCCGGTAGAAGAGATCCTGGCGGAAGTCGCCGGATTCGATCGCCGCCGCGAGGTCCTTGTTGGTGGCCGCGACCACGCGCACGTCCACGGTGGCCGTGCGCGTCCCGCCCACGCGCTCGACCTCGCCGCTCTCGATGACGCGCAGCAGCTTGGCCTGCGCCTCACGCGACAGGTCGCCGATCTCGTCGAGGAACAGCGTGCCGCCGTCGGCCAGCTCGAGGCGGCCCTTCTTGGCCTGGAGCGCGCCGGTGAAGGCGCCGCGCTCGTAGCCGAACAGCTCGCTCTCGACCAGATCCCTGGGTATGGCCGCGCAGTTGATCTTCACGAACGGACCGGCGGCGCGCTTCGAGAGCGAGTGGATGGCGTGCGCGACCAGCTCCTTGCCCGAGCCGTTCTCCCCGGTGATGAGCACGCGGCCCTGCGAGGGCGCGACGCGCCGCACGTGCTCCACCAGCGCCTGGATGGCGGGGCTCTGGCCTACGATGCCGAGGTCGCCCGGGCCCGGAGCGCCGCGCTGGCGGCGGGCGCGCGTGATGCGCGCCGCCTCGTCGAGCACGCCGAGCAGGTGCTCGGGCTCGGGCATCTTGGCGATGACGTCGTGCGCGCCCGTCCTCACCACGTAGTCGCGCGCCTTCTGGATGAGCGGCTCGCCGGTGACGATGACCACCTGAAGCTCGGGGTCCATCTCGGCGATGCGCAGCATCGCGGTGAGGCCATCGGTGCCGGGCATGTTGACGTCGAGCACCACGGCGTCGAAGCGCCGCTCCTCGATGAGCCCGAAGGCGCGGTCGGCCGACGGGGCCTCCGCCACCATCCAGCCCTCGTCCTCCAGCATCCCGCACAGCAGGCGGCGCTGCTGGTCATGGTCGTCTACGATCAGGACGGCTCTGCGGTCGTTCGTGCTCATCCGGTCCCGGCCTCGCGGCCGTCCTCCAGGTCGAGGGGCAGCGTGAGGCGCGCGCACGCCCCGCCGCCCTCGCGGTTCTCGAGCGTCACGCCGCCGCCGTGCTGGCGCGCCACGTCGCGCACCAGCGAGAGCCCCAGTCCGCTGCCGCGGTCCTTGGTGCTCACGTACGGGTCGAATGCGCGCTCCGCGAGCCCGGGCGGCGGCCCCGGCCCCCGGTCCAGCACTTCCAGCACCGCCAGGCCGCCCTCGGCGCGCGCGCGGATCTCGACCGGCGCCCCCGGGCCCGCTTCGCAGGCGTTGATCACCAGGTTGTGCACCGCGCGCGAGAGCAGCAGGCGATCGCCCCGCACCCGCAGCGGCCCTGCGCCGAGCGCGAGCCGCACCGTCCCGGGCTCGTGGAGCGCCGCCGCCGCGCGCGCCACCTCGCCGAGGTCGAGCGGCTCGATCCGCGGCTCGGGCATGCGCGCGTACTGCGAGAACTGCTCCGCCATGGTGGCGAGGTTCTCGAGCTCCAGCAGGATCGCATCGAGGCTCTGCTGCATCGCCTGCCGCTCCGATTCCGGCACCAGCGCGGCGCGGCGCTGCACGCGGTGCAGGGCGTAGCGCAGCGCGGTCAGTGGGTTCTTGATCTCGTGCGCGACGCGCCGAGCGACCTCGCGCCAGGCCGCCTCGCGTTCGGCATGCTTGACCGCCTCGCGTGCCTCCGCGAGCCGCCCGGTCATGGCGTTGAAGGCGAGTCCGAGCGTGCGCAGCTCGCGCGCTCCGCGCGGGCGCACCCGCACCGTGAGGTCGCCGCCCGCGACCCGCTCGAGCGCCGCGGCCAGCTCGCTCAGCGGGCGGGTGAGAGGCCGCGCGATGGCCGTGGACAGCGCCAGCGCGATCGCGGCGAGCGCCACCATGAGCCCGCTCACCAGCAGCCAGGTGTATGGGCGCTGCACGTCCACCATGACGCCGAGCCGGCTGTAGTGGCCGCGGCCCTCGCTCACCCGTGCCACGTCGGCGAAGAAGTCGGGCGGCACCCACATGCCGGCCACCAGCACGTGTGCCGAGTCGAGCGGCGCGGCCGCGGCCAGCGCCCCGCGCGGCGAGTGGAGCACGCGGCCCGAAGCCAGCGCCGCGTCGATCTCGGGGCCGAGGTCCACGCCGCGCGCCGCGATGACGCCCGGTGGCACCGCCTGGTCGCTGCGCTCCCAGCGCCCGCCGCGGCGGCGGTAGAGCTGCACGAAATCGAGGCCCGCCGCGCGCAGCCCTTCGCGCACCGCCGCACGCCGCTCCGGGGCGAGGGTTCCCGGCGGCAGTGCCGCGGCCCAGTCCTCGGCCCGCGCCATCACCGTGGCGTCCATGCGCACCAACGCGGTCTTGCTCACCTGGAGCGCCGATTCGAGCGCGCGGTCCACGCCCGGGCGGAACCAGTGCGCGGTGGCGCGGTCGAGCTGCACCAGCGTGAAGGCGGTGAAGACGGCGGTGGGGAGCAGCGCCAGCGCCAGCAGCGCGAGGACCAGCCGGGCGCGGAGGGTCACGGCAGGGGCGCGGCCGGGGCCCGGGTCAAGGCGCGGGGCCCAGACCGCCGAGCTGCCCGCAGGCCGCCCAGATCTCCCCGCCCATGGTCTGGCGCACCGTCACCGCCGGAGCTCGCGGATACAGCCGTGCGGCGAACGCCTCGACCGCGTCGGGGCCGGGGCGCCGCCACGGCAGGCCGGGCACCGGGTTGTAGGGGATGAGGTTGATCTTGCTCGGCAGCTCGCGCGCGAAGGCGGCGAGGCGGTCGGCGTCATCGGGGCGGTCGTTGACGCCGGCGATGAGCGTGTACTCGAGCGTGACGCGCCGTCCGGTGCGCTGGCCGTAGGCCCTGGCCGCGGCCAGCAGCTCCGCGAGCGGCCAGCGCCGGTTGACCGGCATCAACTCGGCGCGCAGCGCGTCGGTGGTGGCGTGGAGCGAGACCGCGAGCCCCAGCTGCAGGCCCTCCTCGGCGAGCTGCGCGATCTGCGGCACCAGCCCGCTGGTCGAGACGGTGATGCGGCGCGCGCCCAGGTTCAGGCCCTGCGCGTCGTGGACGATGCGGATGGCCTCCATCACCGCACGGTAGTTCGCGAGCGGCTCGCCCATCCCCATGAACACGATGTTGAAGCGCTCGTCCTCCCAGCCGTGGAGGTCGCCCATGGCGATCACCTGCGCCACGATCTCCTCGGGCCCGAGGTTGCGCTTCAGGCCCATGAGCCCCGTGGCGCAGAACGAGCACCTCAGCGCGCAGCCGATCTGGCTCGACAGGCAGAAGGTCAGCCGGCGCTGGGTGCGCATCGAGACGCATTCGACGCGCGCGCCGTCGTCGAGCTCGAGCACCAGCTTGTGCGTCTCCCGTTCCCGGGTGGCTTGGACCGAGAGGGTGCGCGGCAGGCGCAGGTCGCACACCGGGCCGAGGTCGCGGCGGAGCGCCCGGGGCAGGTCGGTCATGCCTTCGGCATCGCGCCGGCGCCTGTGGTACACCCACGAGAACAGCTGGCTGGCGCGGTAGGCGGGGAGGCCGCGCTCGGCGAGGCGTTCGGCCAGCCGGGTGCGCGACAGCCCGTAGAAGCTGGGCGCCACGTGCGGGACGAAGGAAGGGTTCGGCAGGCTGGACATGGGTGTTTTCCGGATGCGGGAGGGTGCGGCGAAAACTAGCAGAGCCAGATCATTGCGGTCAATCTGCAGAGATGATATGCATGCGCGTGCAATGAACGGACAGGACGAGCATCAGGCCCGTGCGCGGCGTCTGCTGGCGTGCCTGGGCGTGCCCTCGAGGTTCCGCCTGATGTGCTCGCTCACCGGCTGCGAGCGTTGCGTGACCGAGCTGGCGGCCGAGATCGGGCTTTCCCAATCGTGCACGACCCGGCACCTGCAGGCGCTGCAGCGCGAGGGCCTGGTGCACGGCGTACGCCGGGGCAAACGCGTGGTGTTCCACGCGCTGCTGGAAGACGCGCACGCGGGCGGCCTGCTCGCCTGGGTGCTGGCCTCGCCCGGTGCGGCAGCCGGGCTGATCTCCGGGGCCGGGATCCACCGGGACCACGCGGCGCACACGCGGGCTGCCCGCGCGTCGCGGCCGCGGCGCGCGAAGCGCGGCCCGGAGGGGGCCGGCCAGGAGGCGCGGCCCGGCGCGAGCACGGTCGCTCCGGCGGCGGGAAGGGAGCCGGCCGGCGACCATCCGGCTGAAGTCGGCTCCGGAGCCGAGCCCGAAGCCGCCAGGTCACCCGTGCCGCTCCGCCGCGGCGATCTCGAGGACTACCTGCTTTGAGCTCCATGCAACGTATGCGTGTCGGTGCAATCGATATCGGGTCGAACTCCGTCCGGTTGCTGGTGGCCGACGTGGACGGCCGCGGCGAGGGTCCCGGCAGCGTCGAGACGGTGGCGCGCGCGGGCGAGATCTGCCGGTTGGGCCGCGGCATCGGCCGTTCCGGAGCCATCGTCGAGGACCTGGCGCAGCGGGCGGGCGGCCTGGCCGCCGAGTTCGTGCGGCGCGCCCGGGCGCTGGGAGCGCGGCACATCGTGCTGGGCGCCACGGCGGCCATCCGCAATGCGGCCAACGGCACGGAGGTGGCCGAGATCATCGAGCGCCGGGCCGGGCTGCCGGTCAGGGTGCTGAGCGGTGACCAGGAGGCGCGACTGGTCTACCGCTCGGTGGTGCTCGGCCTGGGCGCCAAGGCCTCGCGCAGCGCCTGCATCGTCTTCGACATCGGCGGAGGCAGCACGGAAGTGGTGAGCGGCGTTGGGGCCGGGGCCGGGCGCTGGACCAGCCTCCCGTTCGGGGCGGTGAGCCTCACCGAGGCGTTCCTGCACACGAATCCCCCCGCGGACCACGAGGTCGCGGCCCTCCGCGACGAGGTCCGCCGTGAAGTTATGCATGGATGTGCATCTATGCCCGAACGGGTCCCGCTGCTCGCCGGCGTGGGTGGAACCGTCACGGTGCTGGCGGCGCTCGATCGCGGGATCGAGGCCTACGATCCGTCGTTGCTCGAGGGCCGCTCCGTCCGCCGCGACCGGCTCACCGAGCTGGTGGCTCGCATCGTCGGCGCGCCGCACGAGGAGCGGATGGGCTGGCCCATCATCGGCGAGGGCCGCGCCGACATCGTGGCGGCGGGGGCGCTGGCGGTGGAGATCCTGGTCGAGCGCTTCCCCTCGGCGGGGCTGGTGTGCTCGACCCAGGGCCTGCGCTACGGACTGGTCCGCATCGCCGCCGAGGAACTCCGCGCCGCCGCCGAGGCACGGGACTGATTCTCCAGCCCGGGGTCACAGAACCCGAGCCCACCGCCCCCGTCGCGCATCTGAGGTATGGCGCTCCCTCGCGGCTCGCGAAAGTTCCGCGTTGACGCCAGGGCGGGGGGGAGCGGATACTTCGGTTGGCGCTGGAGAAGGTCCCCTCAAGTTTCTTTCATGGCCCTCCTAGGCGATCTCCGGCCGGAGGGGTGGTTTGGCGTTTCATTACCACCAGTCGTGGAGGGAGCAGGCGGCGCATGCGGAAAGCGAACAGCAGACTCCTACTCCTGCTGGTCCTCGTCCCGATGGTCGTGGCCACCGTATGGACGACCGCCCATGCCGCTGTGCCGACGGGTCGTTCGACCGCCGACCAGACGTCCATGAGCGATCGTAAGCCAGGCGCGACCCCGACTTCGGGCGAACCCGACATTGGTCAGACCTCACACCCCGTCACCACCCATGGGCTCGTCAACACGAATCCGTCGGGCTGGGACGTCTGGGTGATGGGACATCCGATCAGGGAGTGGTTCCGTTGGACTGGCAGAGTGGAGGCAGTGCGGTATCTGGGGCGCCGGTAGCCTCACCTCAAGGTGCGGGGCAGTCGGTCCCAGGTTGATGATGAGCGGCGTTCCGGAGTCGAACCGCCGGGGCGCCTAACCGGGTGTCTGTAACCGAGGGTTCGAACCGTGCAGCGAGCGATCCCCCCCGATCTGTCTCACGCGCACACCCCCGACAGGGACGGCGCGCAGCAGCATGAGGCGATCGGAGATCTCCATCTGGCAGCGGACAACTTCCCCGGAGCCGTGGAGGAGTACGCGGCGGCGCTAGGGTCGGTGGGTGCCGACGCTCCCCAGGAACGGTGCCGGCTGCTGACCCAACTGGCCGAGGCGCACACCGGCCGTGGTGACTTCGACGACGCGCTCGAGGCGCTCCACGCGGCGCGCGCGACCGCCCGCGTGCTGCACGACCCGCGCGTCCGTGCGCGCATCGCCGCTCGCCTCGCCAACGCCCTCATCCAGCAGGGCGACTACCGCCGCAGCCGCCGCTACGCGCTCTACGCCTACCGCGTGCTGCGCGACACCGACGACCACCGCACCGTGGGCCAGGTGGGCGTGACGAGCGGCCTGTGCTGCGCGCGCCTCGGGCGGGCCGCCGAGGCGATCGAGTGGCTGCAGAACGCGGCCGCCACCTTCCGCCGCATCGATGACACCGACGGCCTGGTGACCGCGCTCAACAACCTGGGACTGGTCTACAAGAACCTGCGCGAGTGGCGCGAGGCCACGCGCTTCCTCGAGCAGGCGCTGCGGCTCGACGAGCGCGCCGGGCTCTACGCGCGCATGCGCGGCCACAACCAGAACCTCGGCCTCATCCGCTACCGCCTCGGGCAGTGGGACCTCGCCGAGGAGAACTTCCGCCAGTCGCTCAAGATCGCCCGCGAGACCGGCCATCTGCAGGGCGAGTCGGCCGCGCTGCTGGCGCTCGGCATGCTGGCGCGCCGCCGCTGCCAGCTCGAGCGCGCCGAGCAGGACTACCGCCGCGCGCTCGAGCTGGCGACGCAGGTGAAGGCGCAGCGCGAGGCCGTGCTGGCGCGCGAGTTCCTGGGCGAGGTCGCGATGGACCGCGAGGACTACGACGGTGCGATCGCGCTGTTCGAGCCCGCGCTCGAGGAGGCGCTGCACCTGGCGCCGCAGGGCGACCTGGTCGCGGAGATCGAGAGCCGCTACGGGCTCGCGCTGCTGGGCGCGGGGCGCGCCGACGAGGCGCAGGCGCACCTGCTGCGCGGCGCGGCGCTGGCGGCACAGCTGGGCGACCGCATCGAGGAGGCGCTCGCCGAGCGCTGGCTCGCGCGGCTCGACGCGGTGCGCGGCGATGCCGCCGCGATGGAGGCCAAGATCCGCGCCGCGGCCCAGTGCTTCGAGGAGCTGAGCGAGACCTACGAGCTGGCCGCCACGCTGGCCGCGTGGGGCGAGTGCCTGCTGCAGCTGCCGGCGAGCGCGCGGCTGCGCGTGGCGCTTGAGCCGGTGGCCGACGCCGCCAAGCGGGCGGGCACGCTGTTCCGCCAGCTCGGCGTGATGCCGCTCGCGGCCAAGGCGCTGCTCACGCTCGCCCGCATCGAGGCCGAGCGCGAGCACTACGACCAGGCGCTGGCGCTGCTCGAGCAGGCCGAGCTGTGGCTGCTCGAGTCGGGCGCGACCGACGCCGAGGACCGCGTGGGCGCGCAGCGCCGGGAGATCGAGCGCCAGTACGTCGCCGTGTCGCTCTCGACCTGCAACGAGTTCCGTGCGCTCGAGGACGCCAACCGCCTGTTCCGCGAGACTTCGGACATGGACGGGCTGCTGGCCCAGACCGTGAAGCTCGCGGTCGAGAATGCCGGCGGCGACCGTGGCTTCGTCGCGTTCAGCAACGGCGGTGTGCGGCTCGACGTGGTGGCCCAGCACGGGCTGGGCCGCGACCGTGCGCGCCGCATCCTGCGCGTCATCGAGGACGTGGTCGGCGCGCGCATCGCCGAGAGCGGGCCGGTGTTCTCGAGCCGCGTGGCCGCCGACCCGCGCTTCGGACCGGCGGCGGTGGACGCGCTCGAGGGCATCGGCTCCCTGGTCTGCGTGCCGCTCAACTTCCCGTCGCAGTCGGTGGGCCTGGTCTACGTGGACCGCCTGAACGACAGCCTGCTGGGTCCCTTCAAGCAGCGCGAGCTCAACCTGCTCGCGGTGCTCGCGAACAGCGCCGCGGTCGCCATCGTCGAGGCCCAGCGCTCGCTGCTGCTCGCCGAGAACCGCCAGCTGCGCGACAAGCTCAAGCCCAGCCCGGGCTCCGAGCGCGTGGTGACCCAGTCGCGCGAGATGAAGGGCATCCTCACCCTGCTCTCGAAGGTGGGGGACAGCTCGGCGACGGTGCTGTTCATGGGCGAGACCGGGACCGGCAAGGGCCTGCTCGCCCAGGTCGTGCACGAGAGCTCGAACCGGCGAGACCGCTCGTTCGTCCAGGTCAACTGCGCCGCGCTGCCCGAGCCGCTGCTCGAGAGCGAGCTGTTCGGCTACGTGCACGGCGCGTTCACCGGGGCGATCCGCGACAAGCAGGGCCTGTTCGAGGAGGCGGAGGGCGGCACCATCTTCCTCGACGAGATCGAGAAGGTGCCCGAGTCGGTGCAGGCCAAGCTGCTCCACGTGCTCGACCGCAGCGAGATCCGCCCGGTCGGCGCCACGCGGAGCAAGAAGGTGGACGCGCGGGTCATCTGCGCCACGTGCGTGGACCTGCGCGAGCGCATCAAGGAAGGCCGCTTCCTCGAGGACCTCTACTACCGGCTCAACGACATCACGGTGCGCGTGCCCACTCTGCGCGAGCGGCCCGAGGACATCCCGGTCCTGGCCCAGCACTTCCTGAGCTTCTACTCGCGCCAGATGGAGAAGAACGTCCGCGGCCTGGGCGCCGACGCGATGCAGGTGTTCCTCAAGCACGAGTGGCGCGGCAACGTGCGCGAGCTGGAGAAGACGGTGAAGCGCATGGTGGTGCTGGCCGAGGAGGGCGACGTGCTGGGCCTCGACCTGCTGCCGCCCGACATGCGCGAGGCCGCGAAGGTGGTGGAACGCGTGAACGGCGGGAGCGCCGGCGGCGGCGGCAACGTCGGCCGCAGCCTGCGCAGCAGCATCTCCGAGCTCGAGCGGAGGATGATCGCGGAAGCGCTCGAGCGCCATCGCTGGAACAAGGCGCGCGCCGCGCGCGAGCTCGGGGTGAGCTACCCGACGCTGCTCACCAAGATCCGCACGCTCGAGATCGAGCGCCGGCGCCACAATCCGTAGGTTTCGTTTCCACTTCCACTATCAAGAGTCTTGATAATCAAGCCCGTGCTGTTTCGGCACTTAGCCGGATCGGCGCGGGCTTCGCAATTCTATTGAGGATTCGCCCCCGTGACGGCCGCGGCGAGCGGGTTCGTCCAGGCGCGTGCGCGATGCTCCAGCCCCTTGTCGCGCATCCGGTTGAGAGAATGATGACGCGCTTCACACAGACTTGGCACATGCCGTGCTGATATTCCGGGCTCGGAGGGGGGGGACCTCCAAACAAAGTTCGGCGAAGCTGCCGAACCAGACTCTGGGCTAGCCGGTACCGTGGAGGGTCCGGTCGAGGGTACGAGCCCCAGTCATAGGACAGCGCACCGTCCTCTACGACCGGCTAGCTTGGACTGAACGCAATCATCCTGAAGCAGGGGTGGGTCCCGAGCGGCGAGTGGCAAGCGCACCCGGTTCCTGCATCCTCGACGACAGCGGCTCACCCGCTCCAGGATTCGAGGACACCGGTCCGTCACGACATAGGCCAACACTGGGGGATGTCCAGGCTGTTGTCGCGACATCCAGGCCGGTGTCCTCGTCTTCTTCCGGTGTAGCAGAGTCCTCACACCTGCGACGCCGGCGCACACGCGAGCCGCCCACGGGCCAGCACCCGCGGGCGGCTCGCTCGTTCGTGTCCCTTGGGACACATTGGGTTAGCGTCGTGCTCTGCCGTGGCCGAGCGGCCCGGTGCGTGGCACGGCGGTTGCGGGTGTAGACTGCCGCTGACGCAGCGACGAACGCCCGATTACCGGAGGACTCCCCATGTACCGGCTCCTGCTGCCCCTCGTCCTGGTGGCCGCCCTGCTCGGGGGATGCAACGACAGCACCTCCCCGCGGGATGTCACACCTCCAGCCGCACCACGCGGCCTCTACAGCGTCACGGGCGACCACCGGGTCGCGCTCTACTGGCTCGCCAACACCGAATCCGATCTGGCCGGCTACCGCATCTACGAGGCGCCCTGCGCGAGCGGGCCCGACTGTCCGTTCACCCGCATCGGCACCGCCACCGGCGCCAGCTTCGAGGTGACCGGCCTGGCCAATGGCGTGACCCGCTACTTCGCGGTCGCGGCCGTGGACTACGCGGGGAACGAGGGCGGGCTGACCCGCAACGACGTGCCCGACACGCCGCGGCCCGCCGGCAGCGGTCTCCCGCTCGCGAACTTCTACCCCAGCGGCGCCACCAACTTCGGCTACGACTTCTCGACCTACCTGCTGACCAGCACCACCGGTCCGCCGACGGACGTCTTCTACGGCTACTACGTGGACGGGGGTGGCGGCGTCCATCAGCAGGTGTTCGTCCCCGATTACTCCACTGACATCCAGGACGCTGGCTACGGCGGGGGCCTCGACGACGTGGACTTCGCCCCGAACAGCGGCTGGTCGCCGAGCGGGACCGTGGAGGCCATTCCCGGCCACAACTACGTGGTGTGGACCCGGGACGACCACTACGCGAAGTTCCGCGTCGTGAGCGCGGGTCCGAACGGCATGGTGTTGAACTGGGCCTACCAGGTGGATCCGGGCAACCGCGAGCTGCGCGCCCGCCCGGTGCGCCAGGAAGGCACGGGGCGGCGGCCGATCGTCTGGCTGCCCGCTTCGAGGTGAGCGATGCGCTGGACGCGCACGGTCGGGCTCGCCGCGGGGATCGCGGCGCTCGCGGGCTGCGGCTACCTCTACGAGGTGCGCGGCACGGTGGCGAGCTACGACGTTTCCGGCCGTCCGGTGGCCGGGTACTACTGCTATGATTGCCACGGGTACCGCTACTTCGACCCCTACTACGACTGGTGCCCGAGTCACGGCTTCCGCTACGGCTGGAGCCGGCACCCGGAAGCGGTAGGTGTCTATCGGGCGCGCTACGTCCGGATCAAGCAGCAGAACCCGGACTACGGCCGCTATCGGTACGCGTCGCGATACCGCGATTTACGGCGCTACAAGGAGCCGCGTGACTACGAGTCCTGGCGCAGCAGCCAGGTGAAGTCCGACCGCCCCGGGGTCCGCGGGCCCAAGGTTCGGGAGAAGGACGCCCGCGATCCGGGTAGCAAGGAGAAGAAGAAGGAGGGCAGGAAGGGGAGCGAGGGCCGCGAGCCCGAGGATCGTTCGCGCGGCCCTGGCGACCTGCGTCCCGTCCCGCCGGGAGGGAAGTGACCATGTACCGAGCGCGTTGGTGGACAGCCGTCCTGCTGATGGGTCTGGCGCTCGCTCCGACTGCCGCGCATGCGCGCGGCCTCGGCGTGGACGTCTGGACCGACCGCGGCAACGACGCGGTCTACACGCCGGGTGAGGAGATGCTCGTCAAGGTGCGGACCTCGCAGGACGCCTACCTGCTGGTCTACGAGGTCGATTCCGAAGGCTACGTGCGCGTGCTGTTCCCGTACCGCGGGCGCAGCGGCTTCGTCGAGGGCCGGCGGACCTACCGTGTGCCCCCCGATGACGCCCGCCTGAGCCTGGTGGTGCAGGGGGAGCTGGGCGAGGGCTACATCGTGGCGATCGCCTCGCGCGAACCGTTCGGAGACCTTCCCTGGTACCTGCGCCCGTACGACCCGCAGGCCGAGGGCGTGGGCTACACGGGCGGCGAGGAGCCCGAGGAGGGCATCACCTCCGAGGGCCAGATCGTGGGGGATCCGTTCGTGGCGATGGAACGCATCCGACGCCGCGTGGTGTCGCGCTGGAACGACCGTGACGGATTCGGCACCGCCTACGTCGCGTACTACGTGCACCAGCGCGTGCGCTACCCGCGCTACATCTGCAACGACTGCCACCGCCCCGGCCGCTACGCGTGGTGGGCCGGGTGGGATCCGTACTACTCGACCTGCACGGTCTTCGATTTCCGCGTGAACTGGGGCTGGTACTGGGGGCCGGGCTACTGGTTCGGCTCCGTCCCGTACTACTGCTACGTGCCGCGGCCTGGCTACCCGCCCTACTACCACTTCAGCTCGCCCTGGTACTCGTCGTGGGACGGCTGGCGCACCTGGAACGACCTGTGGGGCGGCCCGCTCGTGCGCTACAAGACGCCGCCGCCGCCGGGCTACACGCCGCCCGGCAAGTGGGACTGGACGCGCGTCAAGGCCGGCGCGCGCCCGGCGCCTCCAGGATTCCTGGTGGCCGAATACGGCCGCGGGAACGGCGTGCGCACGCAGTTCCCGATCGGGGCGAACCGTCCGGATCGCGAGGAGCAGGGCACGCCGCAGCCGATCCGGCGCCGCGGCGATGACCTGCGCCGGCCGACCATCACGCGTGACCCGATCGGACGCAGCCCGCGGGACGAAGGACGTCCGGGCACCACGGTGCCGCCGCGCGCCTCCGAGCGTCCGCGTGGTTATGAGCGCCCGACGCCGGGCGCCCAGCCGCCGCGCGGGGAGCGGCCCGCGCCGCGCTACGAGCGTCCGCGGGAGAGCCCCGCGCCGCGCCACGAGCCGGCGCGCGAGAGCCCGCCGCCGCGCATCGACCGTCCGCGCGAGGAGCATCCGGCGCCGCGGAGCGAGCCAGCGCGCGAGGGACGGCGCTCGCAGCCTCAGCCGTCGTCCACGCCGCGCTGGGAGCCGCCGAGCCGCTCCGACGGCGGCAGCCGTCCGCACGGACGCTGAGCGCACGGCGTGGGAGAGTCCGCCGCCTGTATGGGCCGAGGCGGGCCTGGAAACCCAGGTCCCGCCTCGGCCCTTGAGGAGTCCCGATGATCCGCCAGCGTCACGCCATCCTCTGCGCCCTCGCCATCGCGGCGCTCCTGCCTCGCCCGGCCGCGGCGGACCCCGCGGGCTTCGCCTTCCTCGAGGTCCCCGCGGGCGCGCGCGCCTCGGCGCTCGGCGGAGCCTACGCCTCGGTCGCGCAGGGCGTGGACGCCGCGTTCTGGAACCCGGCCGCGCTCGAGGCGGCGAAGGGCGTGCAGGTGACGGGCACGCACTACGAGTTCTTCGAGAAGCTGCGCCACGACCAGTTCGCGCTCGCCGGGCGCATGCTGGGCGGCGGTGTGGGGCTCTCGCTGCGCGCGCTCTACTCGGAGCCGATCGACGAGCGCGACGAGAACGGCAACCTGATCGGCACCTTCGGCTCGCACGACCTCGAGTTCGCGCTCGGCTACGGTCGCCGCGTGGCGCCGGGGGTGAGCCTGGGCGGCTCGACCCGGCTGGTGCGCGAGCGCATCGCGAACTCCGCGGCGATGACCTACGCGTTCGGGCTCGGGGGCATCTGGGAGCCGGCGGGCGTGAGCGGCCTGCGCCTGAGCCTCTCGGCGCACGACCTGGGGCCGGCCGCGTCCTACACGGTGGACGGCGTGCCGGGCGCGCCGGTCCCGCTGCCCGCGGCGGTGCAGGCGGGCGGCTCGTACGGCCTCGGGGTCGGGAGCGGGCTCACGCTGCGCGGCGCGCTGGAAGGCCGCCTCACCCGCGGGCGCAACGGCGTCGCGATGCTGGGCGGCGAGCTCTCGGGCCTGGCGGGCGCGGCGCTGCGGGTGGGGCTGCGCCTCAACGACACCGCGACGAGCTTCAGCGCCGGCGCGGGCTACGCGCTGCAGAACCTCCGTCTCGACTACGCCTTCGTCCCCTACCTCCTCGACCTTGGCGACACCCACCGCTTCTCGTTCTCGGCGCAGTTCTAAGCCCGACCCGCAGTGCGCCGCTCAGCCGGCCCAGGTCTCGAGCCGCAGCTTGCCGTCCTCCAGCACGACGTAGGTGAAGCGGTCGATCCAGTCACCCAGGAGGAGGAACTCACGGCCCGCCTCGCGGCGCTGGTAGGCGTGGTGGAAGTGGCCGACCAGCACCGCGTCGTAGCCTTCCGCGAAGCGGGGCAGCGCGATCTCGCGCCACAGGCGCTCGGCCTCGAGCGGGCGCTCGCCGCGCGAGCGGCGCGACCACCGCGAGACGCGGTGCGCGAGCGGGATGCCGAGGTCGGGATGGAGCAGGCCGTAGAGCGCGATGCTCACCGGGCTGCGGATCACGCGCTTGAGGATGCGGTAGCCCAGGTCGCCGCCCACCAGACCGTCGCCGTGGTGGATCCAGATGCGGCGGCCCTGGAGCTCGAGCGACAGCGCGCCGTCGCGGGTGGCGATGCCGAGCTCCTCGGCGGGAAAGCGCCCGAGCCAGAAGTCGTGGTTGCCAGTGAGCCACGTGATCGCCGTGCCCGAAGCCCGCAGGCGGTCGAGCGCCGCGAGCGTGGGGAAGTGACGGCGCGGGATCGCGGTGCGGTACTCGAACCAGAAGTCGAACAGGTCACCGACGATGAAGAGCCGCTTCGCGCGGCCGTGGAGGGAGTTCAGGAAACCGTGAAGCCGCGTCTCGCGGGCCGCCTCCGCCGTGCTGGATTCCGCGCCGAGGTGGGCGTCGGAGAGGAAGTACACGGCCTCGGCGGACATGGCGCGCAGTCTAGCCCGAATGCTCCGCGCCCCGCCACTGCGAACGCCGCGCGCTCGCGCGGCG
>CAYHRW010000031.1:12821-17260 GCA_964359105.1 uncultured bacterium | reverse complement strand
TCCCCGAGGCGCGGTTCACCACGGCGCCGCCGGCGATCTCCAGCTCGTCGCCCTCGTTCGCCTCGATGGTCGGGCAGATGACCATGGCGAGCCCGAGGTTGATGGCGTTCTGCAGGAAGATGCGCGCGAAGTCGCGCGCCAC
Organism: uncultured bacterium; assembly: GCA_964359105.1. Classification (GTDB taxonomy): domain Bacteria; phylum Eisenbacteria; class RBG-16-71-46; order RBG-16-71-46; family RBG-16-71-46; genus JACRPT01. The sequence goes on along the minus strand of CAYHRW010000031.1, from coordinate 17,118 downwards.
CACGGTGAGCGCGTGCCCCTTGATGCACGAGACCGCCTGCTCGCGCGAGGAGCCGCAGCCGAAGTTCCTGCCGGCCACGATGAAGCTGCCCGCCGCGGTCTCCTTCGCCTTGAGTTTCTTGTTGAACTCCGTGTCGTCGGCGAACGCGAACTGCGGCGTCTCGGTGGGGAGCACGGTCGCCATGAAGCGGCCCGGGTAGATGATGTCGGTCGAGATGTCGTCGCCGACCTTGAGCACGACTTTCCCGCTGGCCATCACTTCACCTCCCTCGGGTCGGAGATCACGCCGGTGATCGCGCTGGCCGCGGCGACGGCCGACGAGCACAGGTAGACCTCGGCGGTCGGGTTGCCCATCCGCCCCTTGAAGTTCCGGTTGGTGGTCGCGAGCGCGGTCTCGTTGTCGCCGAGCGCGCCCTGGTGGATACCCAGGCACGGCCCGCAGCCGGGATTGCACACCACGGCGCCGGCGTCCACCAGGTCGCTCAGGTAGCCGAGCCGCATCGCGTCGGAGTAGATGCGCCACGACGCCGGGAACACCAGCATGCGCGTGCCCTCGGCCACGCGCCTGCCCTTGAGGATGCGCGCCGCCACCTCGAGATCGTCGAGCCGGCCGTTGGTGCACGAGCCCACCACGATCTGGTGGACCTTCTTCCCCGCCACCGCGCCGAGCGGCTTCACGTTGTCCACGGTGTGCGGGCAGGCGATCTGCGGCTCCAGTTTCGCGGCGTCGAGGTCCACGACCCGTTCGTAGCCGGCGTCGGGGTCGGAGGCGGGCAGCTCGACCGGATCCTTCACGCCGGCGACCTCGCGCAGATAGCGGAGCGTCTCGCGGTCCGGCGGCACGATGCCAGCGGTCGCGCCGGCCTCGACCGTCATGTTGCACAGCGTGAGCCGCCCCGAGGTGGACATGCCGCGGATCGCCTCGCCGTGGAACTCGATCGCCTTGTAGTTCGCGCCCTCGGCGGTCAAGAGGCCGATCAGGTGCAGGATCAGGTCCTTGGGATAGACGTGCGGCGGGAACTCACCGTCCACGTTGACGCGGATGGTGCCGGGTACCTCGACGTTCAGGATGTTGCCGAGGGTCCACACCGAGGCCATCTCGGTCGCGCCGATGCCGAACGCGAACGCACCGAGCGCGCCGTGCGTGGTGGTGTGGCTGTCGGTGCCGACCACCACCGCGCCCGGCCGCACGTAGCCGTTCTCGGGCAGGATCTGGTGACAGATGCCACCGACGTCGCCGCGGATGTCGTGGAACTTGCGGATGCCCTGCTTCGCGATGAACTCGCGCACCTTCTTCTGGTTGCTCGCGGTCTTCGACGACTCCGCCGGCACGCGGTGGTCGAAGATGATGGCGATCCGGTCGGCGTCCCAGACGCGCGCCTCCCTGCCGGTGTCCTGGAAGATCTCCTGGAACTGGTTGAGGACGAGCGCGGCGTTCTCGTGCGACATCGCCAGGTCCACGCGCGGCTCGACGACGTCGCCCACCTTGACTGCGGTCTTGCCGCTCGCCCGCGCCAGGATCTTCTGCACGATGGTCATGCCCATGGTTCTCTCCTCGGTCACAGGACGCCCTTCGCCTTGAGCGCGGCCGCCTCGTCGCGCCCGATGCCGATCGCAGCGAGCACTTCCTCGGTGTGGGCGCCGAGCCGCGGCGGCGGCGCGGTGATCGCCCCCGGGGTCTTCTCGAACAGCGCGGTGAGCCCGAACAGCGGCAGCACGCCGATGCCCTCGACCGGCACGTCCTCGAGGGTGTGCCGGTGCCGGATCTGCGGCTGCCTGAGCGCGTCCTCGAGGGAGAGGATCGCGCCGCTCGGCACGTCCTTCGCGTTCAGCAGCTCCACCCACTCGGCGGTGGAGCGCCCGGCCAGCCTGGCCTCGATGAGCGGCGTCAGCTCCTTGCGGTTCTTCTTGCGGATGTCGCGCTTCTGGAAGCGCGCGTCGGTCTTCAACTCCGGCACGCCGACCACGTCGCACAGCGACTCCCACTGCTCCTGCTTGTTCGCCGCGATGTTGATGTAGCCGTCTTTCGTCCGGAACGTGCCCGAGGGCGCGGCGGTGAAGTTGTCGTTGCCCATCAGCACGGGCTGCTGGTGGCCGATGAGCAGGTTCGCCGCCACCCAGCCCATCAGCGGCATGATCGAGTCGAGCAGCGCGACGTCAATGAACTGCCCCTCGCCGGTGCGCTCGCGGTGGTAGAGCGCCGCCATGATGGCGAACGCGGCGTTCAAGCCCCCGACCGTGTCGCACACCGGGAAGCCGGCCCGCAGCGGGTTCAGCCGCTCGTCGCCGTTCACCGCCATCACCCCGCTCAGGCCCTGGATGATCTGGTCGTAGGCGGGCTTCAGCGCGTCCGGACCGGTGTGCCCGAAGCCCGAGATCGCGCAGTAGATGAGCCGCGGGTTGATCTCCTTGAGCGCGTCGTAGCCGAGGCCGAGGCGGTCCATCACGTCGGGCCGGAAGTTCTCGACCAGCACGTCGGCGGTCTTCGCGAGCTTCCGGAAGATCTCCTTGCCCTCGGGGCTCTTGGTGTTGAGCGTCAGCGACTTCTTGTTCGAGTTCTGGGCGAGGAAGCTGGTGCCCATGAGCTGATCGTTCAGCTCGGGCAGGATGCCGAGCTTGCGCGCGAGGTCGCCGTCCTTCGGGTTCTCGACCTTGATGACCTCGGCCCCCAGCAGCGCCAGGTGCAGGGTGCAGAAGGGCCCGGCCAGCACGTTGGTCAGGTCGAGGACGCGGACGCCTTCGAGGATCGGTCTGCTCATGCGTGCTCCTTCTTCGCGAGCGGCCCGGTCTTCATGACCCGGCCCGGCAGCTCGCGCCCGAAATGCGCGGCCACGTCGCGGGCCACGGCGATCAGCCGCTCGAGGTCCACGTCCTGGCGCAGCCCCTCGCGCTGCAGGGCGTGGACGAAGTCCTCGGTCGCCACGTTGCCGGCCGCCACCTTCGTGAACGGGCAGCCGCCCAGCCCGGCGATCGAGGTCTCGAACGAGGTGACGCCCGACCGCATCGCGGCGAAGATGTTGGCCATGCCGAGGCCGTAGGTGTCGTGAAAGTGACAGGTGAGCTGGAGCGAGGGATCGAGCGCGCGCAGCGCGCCGAACAGCCGCTCGACCTGCGCCGGGTGCGCGTGGCCCGCGGTGTCGGCCAGGCTGATGTTCCTGAGGCCCGCCGCCACGTACGCGCGCACCAAGCCGAGCACGCGCTCCTCGGGGATGGCGCCCTCGAAGCCGCAGCCGAACGCCGACTGGACCGAGACCTGCACCTTCTTCCCCGCCGCCACCGCCTGCTGCGCCGCGCCGATGATGCGCCGGGTCGCCTCCTCGGTCCCCATGCCGGTGTTCTTCATGCTGTGGGTCTCGCTCGCCGAGGCGCCCATGCAGAACATCTCGACCCCGCACGCCAGCCCGCGCTCCAGGCCCTTCTCGTTGAGCACCAGCCCCGAGAGCACGGCGGGCGAGGTCTTGCCGGCGGTGAGGCGGCGGAACAGCTCGTCGGTGTCGGCCATCTGCGGGACCTTCTCCGGGTGGACGAACGAGCCCACCTGGACGATGTCCACGCCCGATCCCATGAGGCTGCGGATCCAGGCCTCCTTCTTCTCGAGCGGGACCACCTGCTTCTCCATCTGGAGCCCGTCCCGCGGGCCGACCTCGTGGATGACGATGCGTGTCATGGCCTCCTCGTCAGACCTTCGCGGCGATGGCCTCGGCCATCTGGAGCGTGGTGGCCGCGCCGCCCATGTCGTAGGTGCGCACCTTCCCTTCGCGCACCACCTCGGCGACCGCGCCCTCCACGCGCTTCGCCCGGTCGGCTTCGCCGAGCCAGTCGAGCATCATCTTCGCGGCGAGGATGGTGGCGATCGGGTTCACCTTGTACTGGCCCGCGTACTTGGGCGCCGAGCCGTGCGTCGGCTCGAACACCGCGAGCTTCTCTCCGATGTTCCCGGAGCAGCCGAAGCCGAGCCCGCCCACCATCTGCGCGCACAGGTCCGAGATGATGTCGCCGTACAGGTTCGGCGCGACCAGCACATCGTAATTGAACGGGTTCTTCAGGAGCCACATCGTCATCGCGTCAATGTTGGCGTCGTCCATGGCGATGCCGGGGTAGTCCTTCGCCACCCGGCGCGCCGCCTCGAGGAACAGCCCGTCGGTGGCGCGCACCACGTTGGCCTTGTGGACCACCGTGACCTTCTTCCGCCCGAACTTCTTCGCGAACTCGAACGCCGCGCGGATGATGCGCTCCGAGCCCTTCTTCGTGTTGATCTTGCAGGAGAGCGCGTACTGGTCGCCCGGCAGGTCCTTGAA
>CAYHRW010000031.1:0-12721 GCA_964359105.1 uncultured bacterium | reverse complement strand
CTTGCCCTGGAGCGCGGGCGCCAGCTCCTTCTCGGCCTCCTTCACCGGCTTCGAGGTGATGGCGCCGAACATCGCGGCGTCCACGTTCTTCAGCAGCTCGACGGTGCGCGGCGGGAAGGCGTCGCCTTCGGCGCACCAGAAGTCCCAGCCGATGTCGCCGTGCGGGTACTCGGCGTCGAGGCCGAGGCGGTCGAGCACGATCTTCGTGGCTTCCGTGACGTCGTTTCCGACGCCGTCGCCTGGCAGCCAGGCGATCCGGTATTTCCTGCCCATGAGGGGAACCTCCTCGATCGTTCGGCGATGCGGACTCGTGAGTGCGTTGTCGCGCGCCGCGGTGACCACTCCGTTGCGGTGGCCGCTGGCTCGCGCGGCGCGCCTGCGGTCGTGCTTCCGGCCGCGTGACGTCCAGCAGGGCAAGCAAGACTCGTGCGCCATCCTCCCGCGGCCCTTCCGCCGGCCGGGTTCCCCACGGCCGGACGCCCGAAGGACTCCAACTCGTTGGCGAGAGCGGGAGGCTCGACCGGCAGACTACCTCACCGCGATGCTCGCCGGGGCGGCCATGTGGGCGCGCAGGCCGCCGCGGCGGGCCCGGCCTGCCACACACGGCGCGGCCTGCGGCGCTTGTCAGTCTCCCGCGATTCGGGCAGTCTGCCGGCTTCTGCTCCACACTCGGAGAGATCCCATGACCGACGACAAGCCGAGCTGGCGCTTCCCGCGCACCTTCTGGACCGCCAACGCGGCCGAGCTGTTCGAGCGCGCCGCCTACTACGGCACCTTCATCGCGCTGCGCACCTACCTGCTGCGCGTGGTGGGGCTGGACGACGTGCAGGCCGGCTTCGTGGCCGGGCTGTTCGGCGCGCTCATCTACCTGTTCCCGTTCTTCACCGGCGCCGCGTCCGACCGGCTCGGCTTCCGCAAGTCGCTGATCCTCGCCTTCGCGCTGCTCGCCGTGGGCTACGGCTCGCTGGGCGTCTTCCACGGTCTCGGCGCCGTGCTCGTGGGCCTGTTCCTGATCGTGGTGGGCGGCGCGTTCGTCAAGCCGGTCATCACCGGGACCGCCGCGAAGTACTCGAGCGAGGTGAACCGCGCGCGCGCCTTCAGCCTGTTCTACATGGTGGTCAACATCGGCTCGTTCACCGGCAAGACCATCGTCGCGCCCATCCGGATCGAGATGGGCGTGCACAACGTGCCGTTCTTCTCCTCCGCCGCCGCGCTCGTGGCGCTCGTCATCGTGCTGCTGTTCTACCGGCCGGTGGAGAACGGCGAGGCCCGCCCGCGCAGCGTGCGCGAGACCCTGCGCGGCATGGTGACCGCGATGAGCAACTTCCGCTTCTTCGCGCTCATCCTCATCACCGCCGGGTTCTGGGCCGTCCAGGGCCAGCTCTACGCCTCGATGCCCGACTACGTCATCCGCCTGGCGGGCGAGGCCTACAAGCCCGAGTGGTACGCCAACGTCAACCCGCTGGTGGTGGTGCTGTGCGTGGTGCTGGTGACGCAGCTGGTGCGCAAGTGGCCGCCCGAGCTCTCCATGGGGTTCGCGATGATGCTGATCCCGCTCTCGGCGCTCGCCATGGCCTCGTCGCACCTGTTCCACGGCAACCTGGACGTGTTCGGGCTCTCGGTGCACCCCATCACCGCGATGATGGTGCTCGGCATCGCGATCCAGGGCTTCGCCGAGTGCTTCCTGTCGCCTAAGTACCTAGAGTTCGCCTCGAAGCAGGCGCCGAAGGGGCGCGAAGGCCTCTACCTGGGCTTCGCCCACATGAACACGTTCTTCGCGTGGCTGTTCGGGTTCATCTTCGCGGGCTACCTGCTCAAGGCCTACGTCCCCGACCCGAAGACGCTGCCCGCGGCGGTGCAGCAGCAGCACGCGCTCGCGCTCGCCGGCCAGGCGCCGATGCCCGGAGTGTACGCGCACGCGCACTACCTCTGGTACGCCTTCGCCGTGGTGGGCGCGGTCTCGTTCGCGCTGATGCTGGTGTACATCGTGGTGACGCGCACGATCGACGCGCGGAAGGCAGCGGCGAAGTAGCGGGGCTTCGAGCGCTCCTGGAAGGAGAAGGCGGCGTGAAGCGAGATCGATCGCAGGCGGACCGCCCGCGCCGCGGCGATCGCGATCGTCCCGCGCGCGGGCCCGCCCGCGCCGCCCCGCGCACGCCCGGCCGCTCGCCCGTGCAGGCGCCGTCCGGTCCCGCCCCGGTCCTGTCGCTCCGTCACCCGGCGGTCCTGAGCGCGGTCCTCGTCGCGGCCGCCCTCGTCCTCGTCTCGGTCACCTACCTCATCTACGACACCGACATCTGGCAGCACCTGACCGTGGGCCGCGCGGTCTGGACGCTGCATCGCATCCCCACGACCCAGGTCTGGACCTGGCCCACGTACGGCGGGCCCGACGTCAACTACGCGTGGGGCTTCGAGGCGCTGCTGTGGCCGGTGTGGTCGCTGGGTGGGGTCAACGGGCTGTTCGCCTGGCGCTGGATCACCACGCTGCTCGCCTTCGGCCTGCTGTGGGCGGCCGCGCGGCGCATGGGCGCGCGCGGCCTCACGCCGCTCGTGGTCGCCGTGCTGTGCGCGCTCATCTACCGGCAGCGCTCGCAGGTGCGACCCGAGACGCTCGCGGCGGTGCTGTTCGCGGTCGAGGTCTGGATCCTCGAGACCCGGCGACACGGCGGGCGGGATCACACCTGGTGGCTGGTGCCCTGCGCGCTGGTCTGGGTCAACGTGCACATCACCTGCTACCAGGGCTTCGTGCTGCTAGGCGCCCACCTGGCCGACGCCCTGCTCGCAGCACGGCGCGCGCGCGGCCGCGACGACGCGGCGCGGCAGGATGCCCTCTCACGCGCGCGCCGCCTGTGGCGCGTGGGACTCGCGGCGCTCGCCGTCTCGTTCCTCAATCCGTTCTCGTGGCGGGCGCTGTGGCAGCCCTTCGAGTACTTCCTCTTCTGGAGGCACGAGAAGCTCTACCAGCTGGTCAGCGAGCTCGGTCCGGTGGACTGGAGCCGCAACGTCCTCGACGGGCTGATCCTGCTGCTCGCGCTGTGGCCGGTCCTCCTGCTGTGGCGCGCGCGGCGCCGCGGCCTCGACGTGGTCGAGGTTGCGTTGGCCGCGCTCTTCATCCCGATGGCTCTCACCTCCCAGCGCTTCCTCGGCAACCTCGCGCTCGCCGCCCTCCCCTTCCTGGCGCGCGACCTCGACGCGTGGATCGGGGCCCGCCGCTGGCCGCGCTGGACCGCGGCGGCGCCGGCGCGCGCCGCGCTCACATCGGTCGCGTGCGTGGCGCTGGCCTGGCCCGAGCTCTCGCGCTCTGACCCGCCGCTCGGCGTCGGCATGGAGTGGAAGGCCTACCCGGTCGCGGCCTGCGACTTCATCGCAGCGCACGAGGTGCGGGGCCGCGCGTTCAATCACCTGCGCACCGGCGGCTACCTGCTGTGGCGTTTCTGGCCCGACCGCGGGCGGCTGCCCTTCATGGACGTGCACTTCGCCGGGACTCCCGAGTTGCGCGCCCGGTACATCGCCGCGATGACAACGCCCGGGGCGTGGGGCGCGCTCGACCTGCAACACCGCTTCGACTACGCGCTGCTCGCCCGTCCGCAGGCCCCGGGCGATCATCTGCCGGACCTGCTGGACGCCGACACCACCTGGGCGCTGGTCTTCGTGGACGACGCCGCGGCGCTCTACGTGCGGCGCGCCGGGCACCTCGCCTCGCTCGCGGACAACCTCGGCTACCGCGTGCTCGGCGCCGGGCGCGAGCGCCTGTTCGCCCTCACCGGCGCGGCGAGCACCGACTCGGTGCTGCGCGCACAGGCCGCAGCGGAGCTGCACCGCCAGGTCCAGGCCTCGCCCACCACCGCGCTGTCGCTCAGCTTCCTCGCCAACATCGCCATGCTCGAGGGCCGGCTCGACGAGGCGCGCGACGCGCTCCAACGCGCGCTCGCGAGCGACCCGCGGAACCCAGAGCTGCACCTGCGGCTCGGGAGGGTCGCCCTGCGCGCCGGGCGGACGGCCGAGGCGATCGCCGAGCTCCGCAAGGAGCTCGAGGCCCGACCGGGCGCGCGCGACGCGGAGCTGGCACTGGGGCTCGCCTACCGGGCGGCCGGCGACACCAATCGGGCGCGCGCAGCCTACCTGCGCGTGCTCAAGCGCGATCCCGACGATGAACTCGCGAGCGCGCTGCTCGGCCAGCTTCCCGCACGCGGAGACCGGAAGTAGCCACGCAGACCCGGGAAGGAGATCGAAGATGAACCGCCTGCTTCTGGTCCTGTCCCTGCTCGCGACCGCGGGCGCGCCGCCGGCCCTCGCGCAGGCCGTCCTCCAGCCGCCGGCGGCGGCGGCTCCCACGCTCGAGGAGGTCCGGCGCGACATGGGCATCCCATCGCGCTCGCTGGCGCTGCGCGGGCAGCGCGACTCGATCGGGTTCGCGTGGAGCGCGGAGCAGATGGCGAAGGTCTGGGAGCTTTCGACCTCGCCGCCGGCGCCGGACTCGTTCGGGCCGCTCCCCGCGCCGGGCGTCCAGGCTGTGATCTGCCCGCACGATGACTACCTCTACGCCGCGCGCGTCTACCGGCGCGTGCTGCCGCTCCTGACCGCGCGCACCATCGTGCTGGTGGGGGTGTTCCACCGCTACCGCCGCTTCGGCGCGCACGACCGGCTGGTGTTCGATCCCTACCGGTCGTGGCGCGCGCCCGACGGGTCGGTCACGGTCTCGGACCTGCGCGAGGACCTGCTCGCGCGGCTGCCGCGCGAGGACTTCGTGCAGGACGCGGCGATGCACGACTCCGAGCACTCGCTCGAGGCGCTGGCCTACTGGCTCCGGCACATCCGCCCGGACGTGGAGATCGTGCCGGTCATCGTGCCGGCCGCGAGGTTCGAGCGGTTCGAGCAGCTCGCCGACCATCTCGGCGCGGCGCTCGCCGGCGCGATGAGCGAGCGCGGCTGGCAGCTCGGCCGCGACGTGGCGATCGCGATCTCCACCGACGGCGTGCACTACGGCCCCGACTTCAGGCACACGCCGTTCGGCGAGGGCGGGATCGAGGCGTACGCGAAGGCGGCGGCGAACGACCGCTCGCTGCTGCGCGGGCCGCTCTCGGGGCCGCTCACCACGGCGCACGTGCGCGAGCTGTACGCGACCTTCGTGGACCCGGAGCAACCCGACACCTACCGCCTCACCTGGTGCGGGCGCTTCGCGGTGCCGTTCGGGCTGCTGCTCCTCCAGCGCGTCGCGCAGGGTCACGGCCAGCCCGTGGGGCACCCCGTCGCCTACGCCACCTCGGTCGGCTGGCCCGAGCTGCCGGTGCGCAAGCTCGGCGTCGGCGCCACCGCGCCCGCCAGCCTCTACCACTTCGTCGGCTATCCGTCGGTCGCGTTCACGCTCGACCGCACCATGGACCCGGAGGTCGGGAGGCCGCGGCGGTAGCGGCCGCCGCGTCATCGCCATGATGGACTGGGACGCGCGCTACCGCGAGCCGGGTTTCGCCTACGGGACCGAGCCCAACGACTTCCTGCGCGAGGTCGCGGGTCGCATCCCTCCGGGACCGGTGCTGTGCCTGGCCGAAGGCGAGGGCCGCAACGCGGTCTGGCTCGCCGGGCTCGGCCACGAGGTCGTCGCCGTGGACAGCTCGCGCGTCGGCCTCGCCAAGGCGGCCCGGCTCGCCGCCGAACGCGGCGTGGCGCTCACGACCATCCCGGCCGACCTCGCGGAGTACGCGATCGAGCCCGGCGCCTGGGCTGGGTTCGTCGCGATCTTCGCGCACCTGCCGCCGCCGGTACGGGCCCGCATGCACCGCGGCGCGGTCGCGGGGCTGCGGCCGGGCGGGGTGTTCGTGCTCGAGGCCTACGCGCCGCGCCAGCTCGAGTTCGGGACCGGCGGGCCCCAGGCGCCGGAGCTGCTGATGTCGCTGGCGGACCTGCGGGCCGAGCTGGCCGGGCTCGAGCTGCTCATCGCGCGCGAGACCGAGCGGGACGTGGTGGAGGGCCGCTGCCACACCGGCCGCGCGGCCGTGGTGCAGGTGCTGGCGCGCCGCACCGCTGCGGGCGCAGAAGCAGGCTGACCTTCGGCGGCGCCGCCTTCTTCCGGGGAAACGCAAGCTGGTCGCTACCCCGGCGGCCAGCGCATGGGCCGGCCGCCGAGCAGGTGGAAGTGCAGGTGGTGGACCGACTGTCCCGCCTCGGGCCCCACGTTCGTCACCAGCCGCCAGCCGCGCGTGAGGCCTTCCTCGCGCGCGATCCTCGCGGCCAGCTCGAACAGCTCGGCCAGCATGACGGCGTGGTCGGCGCCGACGTGTGCGGCGGATTCCGCGACGTGCCGCTTCGGGATCAGCAGCACGTGGGTCGGCGCCTGCGGCGCGATGTCGCGGAACGCGAGGACGTGCTCGGTCTCCGCCACCTTCTTCGCCGGGGCCTTCCCCTCGACGACCCTGCAGAAGATGCAATCGGCCACGGGCCCTCCCTCCGGGCGACGCGCGGGGGGCCGGGCGGTCAGGTTCGGCCCTTCACCTGTTCCGTCGCCGTCACCACGCCCCGTGCGCGCCCGAGCGGGTCGTTGCCGCGGGCGCTCAGGCCTTGCGGCTCGTGATCGCGAAGAACGGAGTGATCCGCTGCTTCACCTGCCGCGATCCGCACTTCGGGCACTTGACCTTCTTCGCGTCGTGCTGCTCGATCGAGAGGACGACGGTGAACGACCTCCTGCACTTCCCGCAGCGATAGTCGTAGCTCGGCATGTCCGATCACTCTCCAGGCGTCCTGCCGGCGCTGGTGCCGGCGGACTGCGCCATTCGGCGACAGCTGTCGCGACCGATCCTACTTGGGTGTGTCACCCGCGCGCTGGAGCTTCCAGGCCACGCGGAACAGGAGCAGCACGGCGGTGACCAGCATCACGCCGTCGCCGGTGTTCGAATAGCACCCGCGCGCCGTGGCGTCCGCGTTGACGAGCGCCAGCACGTAGAAGACGAGGCCGACCACGAACAGCAGGTAATAGAGGTACATCATGGCCGCGCTCCTTTTCCTGAGCAGCGGATCCCTTGTCCCCCGTGGGTGGCTGGAGGCGTCGCAACGTTGACGCACTCGGGCTTGGAGCGCAAGCGCCTTCCCGACCGACCCCGACCGGGGAGCGGCCCGCCACACATGCCCACGGCAGCCGCCGCGGTCGGGCGGGCGGCGCGACTACACCGTGATCTCGCAGAAGACGCTCGAGCCCCCGACCGTCTCGACCGCCACGTCGGACCCCAGGCCCCGGGCCAGCGCCCGCAGCTCGGCCGGGCTCACTGTCGTGGCGGTGAAGCCGTCCCGGCACACGATGACGCCGTTCCGGGTGGCCCGCTCGTCGAGCTCGCCCACCAGACCGTGCGCCGCCTGGATCCGGAACCACGACAGTCGGTCCCCCCAGAATTCCGCGGCGTAGCTCGAGAACAGCACCTTACCGCCGCGCCGAGTGACGCCGACCGCGCTCTCGAACAACGCGCGCGGATCCACGTGGAACGCCGACACGCCGTTCTGGATGCAGAAGACGAGGTCGAAGCTCTCGCGGGGGAGCGCGAGCCGGACGGCGTCCGTCGCGGCGAGTTCGACGTTTGCCGCCCCCGCGAGGTAGGACTTCGCCATCCGCAGGCTGTCCGGGGACGTGTCAATGCCGACGAAGAAACCGCCGCAGGGCGCCAGCTCTCTCAGCGCGCGTCCGTACCCGCAGCCGAGCTCCAGCACGCGGCTCCCTGCGCCGATCCTCCGCCGCACGTACTCGATCTCAGCGGCCAGGTAGCGCTGGACCGCAGGCGGTGCCAGGTCGTAGCAGAGCTTCAGCCGCTCCGCGGAGAGCTTCTCGGTGTAGTAGGAGGACATCCTGCGGCCCTCTCCCGTCCGCCCGCCCCCACCCGACACCTCCGCCAGCGATGCGCGTGCGTCTGAACTCGCAGGCCGAGCGGGGGCGGCTCAGTCACGTTTGCCGCCCGCGAGGATGCGCTCGAGCTGGCTGATGAGCGGCGGCACTTCCTGGCTCAGGACGTCCCAGACGATATCGAGGTTGATGTCCGCGTACCCGTGCGCCAGCCGGTTCCGCATGTCCGCGATGTCCAACCAGCGGACCTCCGAGTGTCGTTCGCGGGTTTCCGGGCTCACCTGTCGGGCCGCTTCGCCGATGATCTCGAGGAGGCGAACGAGCGCAAGGTTGAGGAGCCGGTCACGATCGAGGTCCGTTCGCGTGCGGTCCTGCACGAAGCCGCGCGCCTCGCGGGCGGCATCCAGCATGTGCCGCAAGCGCACGGCATCACTCTTGGGCATAGATGGGTCTCGCCTGCGCGAGCACCTCGTCGCGGTAGTAGCGGCTGAGATCCTGTGGCGTGTTGAGATCGACCGGGCGGCCGATCAGCTCGGACAGCTCTCTCTGGATGCTGAAGAACCCGAGGCCCGGAGTCCTCCCCGGCTCGAATTCCACCAGCATGTCCACGTCGCTCTCGGGACGGAACTCGTCGGTCAGGATCGAGCCGAACACCGCGAGCCGCCGGATGTGGTGATGGCGGCACAGCAGGGCGATCCGTCCCAGCGGCAGCTCGATACCGTGATAGACCATTGCGTCCTCCAGCAGACCCTCGCCACGCTCTTCCACATCCCTGGGAAGGCGCCCCTTTCATCCGGCGCGCGCCTGACGTCGGTGAGAGCCTACCGTCCGGCGGGCAGCCGCCACAAGAGACGGAGCGCCGCGGCCGGTACGCCTCGCCCCACCGGTGCCCCCTCCCCCGCGCTCTACCCGTGCAACTTCTGGTGCTCCGCGATCAGCCGATCCACCACGTCGGGGTCGGCGAGCGTGGTCACGTCGCCGAGGCCGGTGTACTCGCTCGAGGCGATCTTGCGCAGGATCCGCCGCATGATCTTCCCGCTGCGGGTCTTCGGCAGCCCCGAGGCGACGTGCACCACGTCGGGCGCGGCGAACGCGCCGATCGCGTGCCGCACCTGCTCCTTGAGTGCGCCGCCGATCGAATCGGTGCTCTGGCTCGCGTAGTCGGCGGTGAGCACGACGTAGGCATAGATGGCCTGCCCCTTGATGGGGTGCGGGAAGCCGACCACCGCGGCCTCGGCGACCGCGTCGTGCGCCACCAGCGCGCTCTCGACCTCGGCGCTGCCCAGGCGATGCCCGGCGACGTTCAGCACGTCGTCAATGCGCCCGGTGATCCAGTAGTAGCCGTCCTCGTCGCGGCGGCAGCCGTCGCCGGTGAAGTAATAGCCCTTGAACTGGGAGAAGTAGGTCTCCTTGAAGCGCTGGTGGTCGCCCCACACGGTGCGCGCCTGGCCGGGCCACGGCGCGGCGAGGCACAGCGCGCCGGAGACGCCGTCGCCCTCGACGACCTTGCCGTCGGCGGGGTCCACCACGATCGGTTTGACGCCGAAGAACGGCAGCGTGGCCGAGCCGGGCTTGGTGGGTGTGACGCCCGGCAGCGGCGTGATCAGGATGCCGCCGGTCTCGGTCTGCCACCAGGTGTCCACCACCGCGCAGCGCTGCTCGCCCACCACGTCGTGGTACCAGCGCCAGATCTCGGGGTTGATGGGCTCGCCGACCGTGCCGAGGATGCGCAGGCTCGAGCGCCTGTAGCGCTTCACGAACTCGTCGCCGGCCTGGGCGATCGCCCGGAGCGCGGTGGGCGCGGTGTAGAAGATGTTGATGCCGAGGTCGTCCACCATGCGCCAGTAGCGGCCGGGGTCGGGATAGGTGGGCGTGGACTCGAACATCACGGTGGTCGCGCCGTTGGCGAGCGGGCCGTAGACGATGTAGCTGTGCCCGGTGATCCAGCCCACGTCGGCCGCGCAGCAGAAGATGTCGCCGGGGTGGTAGTCGAACACCAGCTTGTGGGTGAGCGCGGCGTAGACCAGGTAGCCGCCGGTGGTGTGGAGCAGGCCCTTGGGCTGCCCGGTGCTGCCCGAGGTGTAGAGGATGAACAGCGGGTCCTCGGCGCCCATCCACGCGACCGTGGTGGTCGAGCGGTGCTTCTTCATCTCCTCGTCGAGCCACAGGTCGCGACCGCTCTGCATCGGCACCTCGTGCTCGGTGCGCTTCGCCACCAGCACGGTCTCGACCATGGACATGCCCTCGATGGCGTGATCGGCGATGACCTTGAGCGGGATCCTCTTGCCGCCGCGCACTCCCTCGTTCGCGGTGACGAGCACCTTGCAGCGCGCGTCCACGATGCGGTCGCGCAGCGCGTCGGCGCTGAACCCGCCGAACACCACCGAGTGCACCGCGCCGATGCGCGCGCACGCCAGCATGGCGTAGACCGTCTCGGGGATCATCGGCATGTAGATGCACACCCGGTCGCCCTTCCTGACGCCGTGCGCGAGCAGCACGTTCGCGAGCCGGCAGACGTGGTGCTTGAGCTCGCGGTAGGAGATGTGCTTGTAGACGCCGGGCTCGTCGGCCGCCCAGATGATCGCGGTGCGCTCGCCGATGGACTCGAGGTGGCGGTCCACGCAGTTGAAGCAGGCGTTCAGGCGGCCGCCCGAGTACCACGAGAAGTCGATCTCCTCGAGGTCGGCGTCGAGCACCTTGTGCCACGGGTGGAACCAGTCCACGACCTTCGCCTGCTCGGCCCAGAACCACTCCGGGCTGTCGAGCGAGAGCCGGTAGAGGCGCCGGTACTCCTCCATGGACTTGAGGTGCGCGCGCTCGCGGATGTGCGGCTTGACGTCGAAGATGTCGTTCGCCACGGCGTCCTCCGGAAGGCCCCTGGGATGTGCTGGGAAGAGCCGAAGTCTACCGCCTCCCGCGGCGCGCGGACCACGGGGAAATCGGCCGCGGGAGATCGGCCGGGAAGGTCGCCCGGGCGGGGCGTTGCTCCCTGCCGGGAGGCGTTCTGCTAGTCTACGCGGGCCGCGCGCCTGGACGGCCGACGCCGGGCGCTCCGCGTGGTACGCAGTCGTCCCCGCTGTTCCAACACTGAAGGAGACCCGCAGATGAACCTGCGACGCGTTGCTCTCTCCCTTCTCGCGCCGGCCCTGCTCCTCCCGGCGGCCCCCCGCGGAACCCGCGCCGAGCTGGTGCTGCCGCGCGTGAGCCCCAAGGCGGGCATGACGCAGACCATCGGGACCACCGACCTGGCGGTGTCCTACAGCCGCCCCGGCGTGAAGGGCCGCGCGATCTGGGGTGGGTTGGTGCCGTACGACAAGTCGTGGCGCACCGGCGCGAACGAGGCCACCACCTTCACGACGACCACCGACATCCTGGTCGCGGGTCAGAAGCTCGCAGCCGGGACCTACAGCTTCTTCACCATCCCCGCCACGAACGAGTGGGCGGTGATCTTCAGCAGGCAGAAGGACCTCTGGGGCGCGTTCGACTACGACCCCGGGCAGGACGCCCTGCGCGTCACCGCCACGCCGGACACGACCCGGCCGCACCAGGAGTGGATGTGGCTCGGGTTCGACGATCTGACCCCCAGCTCCTGCAACCTGGTGCTGCGCTGGCAGCGCCTGCAGCTCGCGATCCCGATCGCGGTGGACGTCAACGCGAACGTGCTGGCGAGTTGCAGGGCGGAGGTGGCCGCGGCCAAGAGCGACGACTGGCGCACGCCCTACCGCGCGGCGGGCTGGTGCTTCGATAACTCCGCGGGCCTCGACGAGGCGGCGACGTGGCTCGAGAAGTCGCTGGCCGTCCAGCCGGTCCACGCCAACCTCTCGCTCAAGGCGCGCTGGCAGTGGAAGGATGGGAAGAAGGCCGAGGCCATCGCCACGGCGAAGAAGGCGGTCGAGGCGGGCAAGGCGAGCAAGGACAAGGTGGACACCTCGGCCACCGAGAAGCTGCTGGCCGACTGGAGCGCGCAGAAGTAGCGCGACCCAGGTCGCGGCGCTGGTGCGAGGCGCCCTCCCCGCGCGGGGACGGGCGCCTCGCCGCGTTACGGCGGCCGCCATGAGCGCCTGTGCCTCAGGCGGCCGCCGCGCCCCCCCGGCCCAGGACCGGCTCGAGCGCGAGCCCCAGCAGCACGACCAGCGCGCATCCGATCAGGTTGTACCAGAGGAACGAGAGCCCGGAGAACCGGAAGCACGCGATCACCGCGGCCTCCGCGATCAGCGCGGCCGTGAACACGGCGCTGCCGCCGACACGCGGCAGGTAGAAGGCGACCAGGAAGATCCCGAGGATGGTGCCGTAGAAGAGCGACCCCAGGATGTTGACCGCCTCGATCAGCGATCCCAGCCGGCTGCACGTCTCGGCGAAGCCCACGGCGACGGCCGCCCAGCCCAGCGTCGCGAGCCGCGAGATCCACACGTCGCGCCGGCCGTCCGCGCCCCGCTTCCACAGCCTCTTCACCACGTCCACCACCGTCGTCGAGGCCAGCGCGTTGAGCTCGGCCGAGGTGGAGTTCATGGACGCGGCGAACACCGCTGCGAACACGAGCCCGATCAGCCCGACCGGCAGGTGGCCGAGCACGAAGACCAGGAACACGTAGTTGGTGTCGCTGGTCTGTCCTCCCGGATCGTGCGCGCGGATGAGCTGCGTCGCGCTCTGCCTCACCTCGCCCAGCGCACGCTGGTCCTCCCGCAGCGCCTGGGTCGCGGCCTCCTCCGCAGCCGCGGCGCCGCGATGCCGCGCGGCCAGGAGCTCGCGCGCGTGGACGGCGCGCGAGGCGGCGGCCGCGTGGTGGCGGTTCTCGAGCGTCTGCCAGGCCGCCGCGCCGGGTCCCGAGGCGAGCCGCGCCGACTCGGCCGGGTTGAAGAACAGCGGCGGCGCGACGAACAGGTAGAACACGAACACCAG
>CAYHRW010000030.1:0-17278 GCA_964359105.1 uncultured bacterium | reverse complement strand
CATGGAGGCACCCGGCATGGCGGAGCAGGGTCTGGTCGGCAGCCGCGCGGTGGTGGAACGCAACTACGCCCTGCTTCCTCCCGAGGGCATCCCGGAGAGCGTGCTCCCGGAGTGGACCGACGCCGCGGCGCGCGTCCTCGCCGCGCCCGCGCTGGGGGCGCGCTTCGCGCAGTACCTGATCGCCCTGGCCGCGGGCGGTGGCACGCAGCAGGGGCTGGCGCCGCACGTCGAGTCGTTCGTCTACGTGCTCGACGGCAACGTCGCCTTCGACCTGAACGGGCTCGGCCATCGGCTCGGGCCCGGCGGCTTCGCCTACCTCACGCCGGGCTCGCGCTTCGGCATCCAGGCCACGGCGGCGGCGCGGCTCCTGTGGCTCAAGAAGGCCTACGAGCCGTTCGGGACCAAGCGCCCGCACGAGGTCATCGGGAACGAGCAGGGCGTCGCGGGGGAGGCGTACCTGGGCATGCCTGCGCTCGTCCTCAAGACCCTGCTGCCGGCTGATCCCGCCTACGACCTGGCCATGAACATCTTCACCTTCCAGCCCGGCGCCTCGCTTCCGGTCACCGAGACCCACGTGATGGAGCACGGGCTCTACTTCCTCGAGGGGCAGGGCGTCTACCGGCTCGGCGACCGCTGGCGCGAGGTGCGCGCGGGCGACTTCATCTGGATGGGCCCGTACTGCCCGCAGTCGTTCTACGCGACCGGGGCCACACCCGCCCGCTACCTCTACTACAAGAACGTCCACCGGGACGTGGAGGTCTGACCGCGATGCGATGGCCGCGGTGGGGCGGAGCCTGTGCGGTGCGCGTCGGGCGGACCGACCCGTGCGGCCTCGCGGTGGCGGGCGCGGAAAGAGTGGAGCGCGTGGTGAAGACGCTGGTCACCGAGCTCAGGACCGCGATGGCGCTCTGCGGCACGCCGAAGCTCGCCGACATCGGGCGCACGCTGGTGCGGGAGAGTGGCACTCGCGGACCGCTGGACCCTGGTGGCGCAGGGTCCTAATCTCGCACGTCCCATGACTGCACGCGTCGCCACGCCACGCCATCCCCGCACCATCCGCCGCCCGGCCTCCGTGGGTGTCAGCGTTCCCAAGGTCGAGGGCTTCGACAAGGTCACGGGCCGCGCGCTCTACGTGGACGACCTCCGGGTGCCGGGCGTGCTCCACGGGCGCACCGTGCGCTCGACCGTGCCGCGCGGGCGCATCCGCCGCGTCGTGCTCGATCCCGCCTTCGACTGGGACGGCGTGGTGGTCGCCGACCACCGCGACATCCCGGGCAGGAACGCGTGCGCGCACATCGAGGAGGACCAGCCGCTGCTCGCCGCGGACGAGATCCGCCACGCCGACGAGGCCATCGTGCTGGTGGCGCACCAGGATCCGGAGCGCGCCGAGGCTGCGGCCCGCGCGGTCTCGGTCGAGGTCGAGCCGCTTGAGCCGGTGCTCACTATCGAGGAATCGCTGGCGAAGAAGGCGCTGCTCTTCGGCGACGACAACGTCTTCAAGGAGATCCGGATCGCGCGCGGCGACCTGGCCCGTGGCTTCGCGGACGCCGACGTGACGGTCGAGGGCACCTACCGCTGCGGGCACCAGGAGCAGCTCTACATCGAGAACAACGGCATGATCGCCGAGCGCACGAAGGACGGCGGCCTGCTGGTGCGCGGCTCGCTCCAGTGCCCGTACTACGTGCACCACGCCCTGATGGTGGCGTTCGGCCTGCCCGCGGACAAGGTGCGCGTGGTGCAGACCGTCACCGGCGGCGGGTTCGGCGGCAAGGAGGACTACCCCTCGATGATCGGCGGCCACGCCGCGCTGCTGGCGTGGAAGAGCGGCCGCCCGGTCAAGATCGTCTACGACCGGCTCGAGGACATCGCCGCGACGACCAAGCGCCACCCGGCGCTGATGCGCGTGCGCGCCGGGGTGAAGCGCGACGGCACGCTCACCGCGTGGGACATGGACATCGTGATGGACGGCGGCGCCTACGTGACTCTTTCGCCGGTGGTGCTGTCGCGCGGCGCCCTCCACGCCGGCGGGCCGTACCGCTGCCCCAACGTCGCGATCCACGCGCGCGTCGTGGCGACCAACACGCCGCCCAACGGCGCGTTCCGCGGCTTCGGCGCGCCCCAGACCCAGTTCGCCGCCGAGTGCCACATGGAGCGCATCGCCGCGACGCTCGGGCTCGATCCGCTGGCGCTGCGCCGTCGCAACGCCTACCGCATCGGCGACGTGACGCCCACCGGCCAGGTGCTGCGCGAAAGCGTGGGCGCGCTGGAAGTGCTGGAGCGCACCGCGAAGGGCGCGGACTACCAGGCGAAGCGCCGACGCTACGCGCGCGAGAACGCGGCGGCCGAGCAGGCCGAGCGCGCCGGGCGCCGGGCACCCGCCGCCGTGCCCCGACTCGCCTCTGGGGCACCCGCTCGCAAAGCGGGCGCGGGTCGCGGGCCGGGCGATGGACGGCGCCTCCGGCGCGGCATCGGGCTCGCGCTCGCCTGGCACGGCGCCGGTTTCACCGGGAGCGGCGAGGTCAGGCTCGCCTCGACAGCCGCGCTCGACCTGACCGCGGACGGGCGCCCGCGCATCCTCTCCGCGAACACCGAGATCGGGCAGGGCGCGCTCACCGTGTTCGCGCAGATCGTGGCCGAGCGGCTCGGCGTGCCGCCCGGGCTGGTCCTGGTCAACGCGTCCGACACGGGGCAGGTGCCGAACAGCGGGCCCACCGTGGCCTCGCGCACCACCATGGTGGTGGGCGGGCTGCTCGAGCGGTGCGCGACCGGCATGCGCGAGCGCCTCGAGCTGTTCGCCGAGCGCCCCATCGCAGGTGCGGACGACTTCCGCAGGGTGGCGCGCCGCTTCCTTCGCGAGCGCGGACCCCTGAGGATCGAGCGCCGCTACCAGAAGCCGCCCGAGATCTGGTGGGACGACGAGCACTACCGCGGCGACGCGTACGGCGTGTTCTCGTACGCGGCGATCGCGGTCGAGGTCGAGGTGGACCTCGACACCGGCGAGGTCGCCGTGCTCGACGTCACCACCGCGCAGGACATCGGCAAGGCCATCCATCCCGTGCTGTGCGCCGGCCAGATCGAAGGCGGCACGCTGCAGGGCCTCGGTTACGCGCTGCTCGAGGAGGTGCGCTGGAAGGACGGGCGCATCTGGAACCACCAGCTCACGAACTACATCATCCCGACCTCGATGGACGCGCCGCCCATCCACGTCGAGCTCGTCGAGATCCCGTACTCGCACGGTCCGTTCGGCGCGAAGGGCGTGGGCGAGCTGCCCATGGACGCGCCCGCGCCCGCCGTGGTCGCCGCCATCGCCTACGCCACCGGGGTTCGCGTGGACCAGATCCCCGTCATTCCCGAGCGCCTGCTGGCCGCGCTCGCGCGCAGAGGCGTGCGGTGAGCGCGCTGGTCACGCTCAGCTTCACGGTCAACGGCAGGCAGCGCCGCGTGCGCGCGCCCGCGATGAAGCGGCTGCTCGACGTGCTGCGCGAGGAGTGCGGGCTCACCGGCACCAAGGAAGGCTGCGGCGAGGGCGAGTGCGGGGCCTGCACCGTGCTCGTGGACGGCCTGCCCGTGAACAGCTGCCTCATCCCCGCGGTGCAGGCCGACGGCGCGAAGATCATCACCGTCGAAGGTCTCGCGAAGGGTCCGAAGCTCACCGCGCTCCAGACCGCCTTCGTCGAGATGGGCGGCGCCCAGTGCGGCATCTGCACCCCCGGCATGCTCCTCTCCTCGTACGCCCTGCTGCGCCGTGCGAAGGGCCGCGTGCCGCGCGAGGCCGAGATCCGCGAAGCCCTGGCCGGCAATCTCTGCCGCTGCACCGGCTACCAGAAGATCGTGGACGCGGTGAGAGCCGCGGCCCGCAAGGGCCCCCGCCGATGAGATCCGCGCTCTCCACCCTCGAGGTCGCCACGCCGCGCGACCTCGCTCACGCCCTCCGCCTGCTGCACGACTCGCTCGCCACCGGGCGCGCCGTGCCGCTCGCCGGTGGCACCGACCTGCTCGTGTACCTCAACGCCGGCCAGCAGGTCGGCCGGCGCTTCCTGAACCTGTGGGGCCTGGGCGAGCTGCGCGGTATCCGTGAGACGCGCGGCGGCATCACGCTGGGCGCGCTCACCACCTTCACGCAGGTCCGCGAGCACCCGCTCGTGCGCCGGCGCCTGCCCTCGCTCGCGGCCGCCGCGGGCGTCATCGGCGCGTGGCAGATCCAGAACCGCGCGACGCTCGCCGGCAACATCGCGAACGGCTCGCCCGCCGGCGACTCGCTGCCCGTGCTGCTCGCGCACGAGGCCGTGGTCCACGCGCGCTCGGTGCGCGGCGCGCGCGACATCCCGTTCGACACGCTCTACCGCGGCTACCGCGACCTCGTGCTCGATCCCGACGAGCTCATCACCGCCGTCACCGTGCCGTTCCCGCCGCCGCGCGCGTTCGCGTTCTTCCGCAAGGTCGGCACGCGGCGCGCGCAGAGCATCTCGAAGGTCGTGCTGTGCGGGCTCCTGCGGGTCGCGCGCGGGGGAGAGGTGGACCTCGCCCGCATCGCGCTCGGGAGCGTGGCCCCGGTGCCCCTGCGCGCCCGCCGCGCCGAGCAGGCGCTGCTCGGGGCGAAGCCGTCGGCCACAGCGGCCGCCGCGGCACGGGCCGCGCTCATGGAGGACATCGCCCCCATTGACGACATCCGCTCGGACGCCGCGTACCGGCGCGCCGTGGCCGGCAACGTGCTCGAGCAGTTCCTGCGGGCGGCGGACGCGCGGTTCACGAGGGGATGACACTGCGAAAGGAGGATCCGATGAGATCCCTCGGCAGGACGCTCGGTCTTGGCGTGCTCATGTGGCTGATCCCGTTCGTCGTCGCGTTCATCAGCTTCCCATTGCGTGGACCCGCCCGTCCCCTCTTCGAGTCCATCATGGCGGTGACCGTCACCGGCTCGGCCGTGCTGCTGGGGCTCGCCTGCCTGGGCCGGGCCGAGCGACGGCCGGTCCGCGATGGGTTCCTGGTGGGCGTCCTGTGGTTCGCGGTCTGCATTCTCATCGACGCGCCGCTCATGCTCGTCGTCGGCCCCATGCGGATGTCCTTCGCGGACTACATGGCCGACATCGGGCTGACCTACGCCAGCATCCCGGTGGTGACCGCGGGGCTGGCCGCCTGCTCGGCGGGTGCCGCGCGCCGCGCCGCCGCGCTGCTGTGATGAGGTGAATCCCGACCTCGCTTCGCTCGACCCACGCGTCGGAGGACAAAGCGATGGACCGGCCCAACGCGACGTTCGAGATGAGGGTGGAGAGCCTGGCCAGGGTCGCGGGCCGAGGCGTGATGTTCGCCGGGCACATCCGGACCGGCAGGCTTGCCGTCGGTGACCGGATCCAGGCCATCTCCCCCGCGGGGTCGCGGACCGTGGAGGTCATGGGCATCGCCGAGATGCCGGGCCGGAGCCTGGTGCAGTCCGTGAACGCCGCGCTTCAGAATCCGCACCGCCTGCCGATAATCCCCGTGCAGCAGGACGCCACGGCGCCGGGCGTGCCCCCTTTGCGGGGCCCGTTCCGGTGCCGCGTCGGCCCCGTCCCGCCGCGGGAGGATCGCTCGTGCCGGAATCGCCGCGCCCCCAGATCAGCGACATCACGCGCTCTCTCGCGCACCTCGCGGATCGCGTGCTCGTCCGCAGGTCGGCGGGGCTCGACCAGTACGTCGCGCACACGCTCAAGCTCGCGATGATGGAGCTCGAGCTGCACATCCCCGGCCTCGAGACCCCGTCCGGGCTCGACACGGCGCGCTCTTTCGCCGAGGCCTCCGAGACCGCGATGCGCGAGGGCGACGAGCGCGAGGCGCTCTCCTACGCGCTGCGCGGGCTCGCGTGCGCTCCGCACGATCCCACGCTGTGGTACCTCGGGGGCTCGGCGTGCATCGAGATCGGCGCCATCGAGGTTGCGATGCGCATGCTTTACCACGCGCTGTGGATCAACCCGGGTCACCAGGCCGCGCGGCGCGACCTCGAAGCGCTCACCTCGTTCCTCGACGACGGCGAGGAAGACCGCGCCGCCTGACGCATCGCGCCGCAGGGTGCGCGCCGCGATGGCTGCGTCGCGACCACGCGCCGCACTGCACGCCCCGTGCGCTGGCAGGGGCATTCCGGTTGTGCGACACTCCGCCGCGCCCACGGAGGAGGACCTCCTGATCCGCACCGGAAAGCGCCCATGAGATCCGCCACGACCGACCCCCGCCCCGCCGAGGCGGGCGCCCCGCTCCCAGAAGTCAGACCGCCCATCGGCTCGCTCGAGCCGGTGCTCCGCCCGCGCTCGATCGCCGTCATCGGCGCCTCGCGCGACCTGAGCACGGTGGGCGGCTCGCTGTTCCACAACCTGCTTTCGCACAACTTCAACGGCCCGGTCTATCCGGTGAACCCGAAGTCACCGGTGGTGCAGTCGGTGGCCGCCTACCCGACCATCGCCGACGTGCCCGGCGACGTGGACCTCGCGATGGTCGTGGTGCCCGCCGCGCGCGTGCTGGAAGTGGTCGAAGCCTGCGGCAAGAAGGGTGTGAAGGCGGTGGTCGTCATCAGCGCGGGCTTCCGCGAGACCGGCGAGCGCGGCGCGCGGCTCGAGCAGCAGCTGGTCGAGGTGGTGCGCCACTACGGCATGCGCCTGGTCGGCCCGAACTGCCTGGGCGTCCTCAACACCGAGGAGGGGGTGCGGCTCGACGCCACGTTCGCGCCCATCTACCCGCCGCACGGCAAGGTGGCGTTCTCCTCGCAGAGCGGCGCGCTCGGGGTCGCTATCCTCGAATACGCGTCCCAGCTCAACATCGGCGTGTCGCATTTCGTCAGCGTGGGCAACAAGGCCGACGTGTCGGGCAACGACCTGCTCGAGTTCTGGGAGCGGGACCCCGGCACCGGGATCATCCTGCTCTACCTGGAGTCGTTCGGGAACCCGCGGCGGTTCATCCCGATCGCGCGGCGCATCGCGCGCCACAAGCCGATCGTCGCGGTCAAGAGCGGGCGCACCCGCGCCGGGCAGCGCGCGGCCTCCTCGCACACCGGCTCCATCGCCGGCGCGGACGCCGCGGTGGACGCGCTGTGCCGCCAGTCGGGCGTCATCCGCACCAACACCATGGAAGAGCTGTTCGACGTCGCGCTGGTGCTCGCGCACCAGCCGGTGCCGTCCGGCAACCGCGTCGGCATCGTGACGAACGCGGGCGGCCCCGGCATCATGGCCTCCGACGCCTGCGAGACCCACGGCCTGGTGGTCCCGGTGCTGAGCGACGCGACCCAGGAGTTCCTGCGCTCGTTCCTGCCGCCCGAGGCCTCCACCCGCAACCCGGTGGACATGATCGCCTCGGCCACGCCGGATTCGTTCGAGAAGGCGACCGCCGCGGTGCTCGACGACCCTGGCGTGGACGCGCTGCTCGCGCTCTACGTACCGCCGATCCGCACCGGCGCCGCGGAGGTCGCATCCGCCATCGTGCGCGGGGTCGAGGAGGCGGGCCGTCGCGCTGACGCGGACGGGCGCCCGCGCAAGCCGGTGCTCTCGTGCTTCCTCGGCACGCACGGCGTGCCCGAGGCGCTGGCCGTGTTCCAGGCCGGGCGCATCCCGTCGTACGTGTTCCCCGAGTCCGCCGCGATCGCGCTGTCGCGCGCGGTGCGCTACGGGCGCTGGCGGCAGACCGAGCCCGGAGCGCCGGTGTCGCTCGCGGTGAACCGCGTGCGCGCGGCGAACGCGCTGTCGCACGCGCTGGCCCGCGGCGGCGCGGGCTGGCTGCGCCACGACGAGGTCGCCGAGGTGCTCGACGCCTACGGCATCCGCCAGGCTCCGGTGCGGCTGGCGCGCGACGAGGCCGATGCGGTGCGCGAAGCCGCGGCGATCGGCTTCCCGGTGGTGCTGAAGCTCCACTCCGACACCATCATCCACAAGTCCGACGTGGGCGGCGTGGCGCTGGACCTGCGGAACGGCGCGGAGGTCAGCGCGGCGTGGCGCAGGATGTGCGAGCGGCTCGCCGCGCTCGGGCGCGAGAGCGAGATGCTGGGCGGGCTGGTGCAGCCGCTGGTGCGCGAGGGCGTCGAGATCATCCTCGGCATGAGCCGCGATCCCAAGTTCGGACCGCTCATCATGTTCGGCCTGGGCGGCATCCACGTCGAGATGCTCAAGGACGTCTCGTTCCGCATCGCGCCGATGACCGACCGCGACGCGCGCGAGCTGGTGCGCGAGGTGCGCGCGTTCCCGCTGCTCGAGGGCTACCGTGGCTCGGCGCCCGGCGACCTCGCGGCGCTCGAGGAGACCATCCTGAGGCTCGCGCAGCTCGCCGAGGACCACCCCGACCTCGCGGAGATGGACCTGAACCCGGTGCGGGTGCTCAAGCCCGGGCGGGGCGCGGTCGCCCTCGACGCGCGCATCCGCGTGGGGACGCCGGCGGGCTGATGCGCTGGTCGTTCACCATCGGGCGGCTGTTCGGGATCCGTGTCGAGCTCCACGTCACGTTCCTGCTGCTAGTGGGCTGGATCGCGCTCACCCAGGGGCTGTTCACCGGCGAGCCGCGGCATGCGATCGCGGCGGTGGCGCTGCTGCTCACGGTGTTCGCGTGCGTCGTGCTCCACGAGCTGGGCCACGCGCTGACCGCGCGGCGCTACGGCATCCGCACCCGCGACATCGTGCTGCTGCCGATCGGCGGCGTGGCGCGGCTGGAGCGCATGCCCGACAAGCCCACGCAGGAGATCGTGGTCGCGATCGCCGGCCCGGCGGTGAACGTCGCCATCATCGCGCTGCTGGTGGCGCTCATGGGCGCGTTCCAGCATCCGCTGGCGCTCGCCGACTTCCGCGGCGGGCTGCTCGAGACGCTGGTGTTCGTGAACCTGCTCCTGGTCCTCTTCAACCTCATCCCGGCCTTCCCGATGGACGGCGGACGCGTGCTGCGCGCGCTGCTCGCGCTCAAGCTGCCCTACGTGCGCGCCACCCGCATCGCCTCGGTGGTGGGGCAGGGATTCGCGCTGCTGTTCGGCGTGGCCGGGCTGTTCATGAACAACATCATGCTGGTGTTCGTGGCGCTGTTCGTGTTCCTGGCTGCGGCGGAGGAACGCACGCTCGTTCAGACCAGGACCTCGCTCACCGGCCTGCCGGTGCGTGCGGCGATGATCACCGAGTTCCACTGGCTGGACATCGCCGACCCGCTGCGCCGCGCGGTCGAGTTCCTGATGGCCGGGAGCCAGCAGGACTTCCCTGTGTTGCGTGGCGACCGGCTGGCGGGGATGCTGCGGCGCACCGACCTGATCCTCGCGCTCCAGCGCCACGGCATCGACACGCCGGTGGGAGAAGTGATCCAGTCCGACTTCCGCTACGCCGAGGCCTCCGACCCGCTCGAGGACGTGGTGATGCGCATGCGCGGGAGCGACCACGCCGCGCTGCCGGTGCTGGACGAGGACCGGCTGGTGGGTCTCGTGACCGCCGACAACGTCGGCGATCTGCTGCTGGTGCGCGCCGCGCTGCGGCGCTACGCTACGGGCGGCTGAGCCGGCCGCCCGGAAACCGCGCGATCGCGCGGGCGGGCCGCGGCAGGCCGGCCCGGGAGTGGCCGCATGACTTCTCCTCCGCTCGCCTCACCGCATCCCGCGCCGTCGCGCTCCGCCAGCGTGCTCCTCGCGTGCGGACTCGCCGTGCTCACGGCGTGCGCCGGCGTCGCGCGCGCCGGGGGCACTGGCGCCGCGATCGTCGGCGACCTCCGCCACCTCGACGCCAACCGGCTCGACCTCACGATGGACAACACCGGCACCTTCGGCTACCCGCTGCTTTATCCCACGGGCGGCACTGCCGGCGTCTTCAACGCCGCCAGCCTGTGGATCGGCGCGAAGGTGGGAGGAGGCGTGCGCGTCGCGGGCGGCGGCTACGCCAAGGGCTTTCATCCGGGCGCCATGGTGAGCGGGGTCTCCGACGATCCCGCGCGTCCGCAGTACCGCGCCTGGAAGGTGCGCCGCTGGACCGGATCGCCCGCCGACACCGCGCACGTGACGCGCTCCTCGTCGCAGGGTGACACGCTCGTGCACCACGCCTGGAGCGAGTACCTCGCGGGAGCCGCGCCCTTCGGGGCGCCGGTGCGCACCTGGCGCCTGCCCGTCACGGCCACGCCGGACCCCTCCGACTCGGTGGACGTGCCGGGCCCCGACGTGAAGGGCGACGTGATGCTGTGGACGGTCTACAACGGCGCCACGCCGGCCGAGCCCCCGCCCGGACTGGGCGTCGAGGTCTGCCAGACCCTGTTCGCTTTCGAGCGCGCCGACTGGCCCGGCGACGTGGTGTTCGCGGAGTTCAGGATCCGCAACCGCGGCTCGGAGAGGCTCGACAGCGCCTACGTCTCCCTGTGGGCCGACCCCGACGTCGGCTGGTTCACGGACGACCTGGTGGGCGTGGACCTCGGGCGCTCGCTCGGATTCGCCTACAACGGCACCCACGACGATGGAGCGTATGGCGCCACGCCGCCGGCAGCCGGCTGGCTGCTGCTGCGGGGCGCCGTGGACGTCGCGAGTGGCGACACGCTCGGGCTTGCGAACTTCCACGGCTACATCAAGGGCTGGGATGGCGCGCCGATCTACGATCTGATGCGCACGCTCGATCCCTTCGGCCAGCCCGTGACCGATCCCACCACCGGGCTGCCGGCGCTCTTCACCTACACCGGCGACCCGGTGGCGGGCACCGGCTGGCTTCCCTCCCAGCTCTACGACCCGCGCATGCTGCTCTCGAGCGGCCCCTTCACGCTGGCGCCGGGGGACAGCCAGGTGATCGAGGGAGCCATCGTGGCGGCACGCGGCGCGGACCGGCTGGCTTCGGTGGAGATCCTGCGGTGGAACGCCGACCTCGCGCGTGCGCTGTTCGCGCGCGGCTACGAATTCGCGCGGCCGCCCGCAAGTCCGATGGTGACCGTCTCGACCGAGCGCGACCGCATCACGCTGTGCTGGGACGAGGGTGCGCGCCGCGCCTACTTGGAGCCGGGCTACGCTTTCCAGGGCTTCAACGTCTGGCAGGGCGCGGGACCCTCCGGCCCGTGGACGCGGCTCGCGACCTGGGACGAGAGCGACGGCGTGCGCGTGGTGCGCGACGACGTGCTCGATCCCGCGCGCGGCATCGTGCTGCACGACGCCCCGGTCGGCTTCGGCACCGACAGCGGCATCCGCTTCTGCCACGAGGTCACGCGCGACACCCTGCGGGGCGGGCCGCTCGTCCTCGGCACCGAGTACTGGTTCGCCATCTCGGCCTACGCGGTGGGCGCGGGGGAGAAGCCCCGCGTGCTCGAGAGCCCGCTCGCGGTGGTGGCCGCGATCCCGCAGCGCCCGGCACCCGGCACCGACCCCGGCGCGGCGTCGGCGCTGCCGGTGGTCTACCGTCCGATGGATCCCGCCGTGCCCTGGACCACCGACCGGGTGACGGTCGAGGTGGTGGACCCCGCGCGCGTGACCGGGCACCGCTACCGCGTCGGCTTCACGCCGCTCGAGCCGCCCTTCGCGGGTCCGGTGGCGGGCGACACGGCGACCGTGAGATTCGCGTGGGCGCTCGACGACCTCGGTTCCGGCCGCATCGTGCTCTCGGGCCAGCTCAACCGCCGTGGCGGCGACGACTACCCGGTCGTGGACGGCCTGCGCGTGCGCGTGGTGGGGAGCTACTTCCCGAAGCTGGTGGACGCGCGCCACGAGAACCTGCCCAACTCCGCGCCACGCGCGCTGGAAGGCGTGAACGGCGGGCTGCCGTTCTTCGGCGGCGGCGCGGGGGTGGCGAAGCCGTTCTTCGCGAGCCTGGCCGACCCGGTGCTGGGTCCCCAGGCCTTCGGCCCGGTCGAGATCCGCTTCGACCGCGGGGCGACGCAGCGGGCCTACCGCTTCCTGCGCTACGAGATGCTCAGCGACGGCGGCGAGCCGCCGCAGGGACGCCAGTGGCTCTACGGCGGATTTCACCTCGTGCCGTTCACGGTGTGGGACGTGTCGCGGGACACGCAGCTCGACGTCGTGTTCACCGAGCGCGTGTACACGGACGATGCGGGCAACGTCCTGCCGCGGCAGCTCCAGGCCGCCACGCTCGATTCGACCTGGGCTCCCGACACCTCGGCGTCCGGCGGCCACGAGATCCTGGCGCCGATGCGGCTCTCATACACGGGAACGCCGCATGCGGCCGTGACGCACGACGGCGCGATCGGCTACGGCACGCTGCCGCTGCTCTACGTGCTGTGGGCGCGACAGCGCTACGCCGTCGCCGCCATTGACGACGGAGACCTGTTCCGCTTCGACTGGGTGATCCCGGCCACGGCGAGCGACCGCTTCGAGTTCGACACCACGCCTGCGTCCCGCGGCGACGCGGCGGGAATCCGCGCGGGGCTCGCGCGCATCCGCGCCGTGCCGAACCCGTACCGGCTGCTGTCGCGCTACGACCGGCCGATGGGGCGCGTGTTGCGCTTCATCAACATGCCCGAGCGCGCGGAAGTGCGGATCTTCAACCTCGGCGGCTCGCTGGTGCGCACGCTGCTCAAGAACGGCCCATCTTCGGTGCTCGAGTGGGACCTGCTCACCGAGCACGGCCGCCCGGTCGCGAGCGGCGTCTACGTCTACCGCGTCGAGGTGCCGGGCGTCGGCTCCACGTTCGGTCGCCTCGTCGTCTTCATGGGCGACTGAGAGGCGCGGCCGGGAGTCTCGCGGCGTCCACGGGCGCATCGGCCGCGCGCCGGCCGCGCGCCTCCGCCTTTGACTCGCCCGCGTGGCACCGGCACACTTCCCGGCATGATGCACCGGCGCTTCCCCGTGGCCCGGGTCACCGCGCTGGTCGCGGTGGCCGTGGGTCTGTTCATGGTGAGCCGCGACGCAGGCCGGCCGCACTGGCGCGCGCTGCGGCCGGGCGTGGAGTTCGGCACGCTGCGCGGCGAGCCGTGGTGCCGCGGCGGCTCGGCCGCCATCGCCGCACTGCGCCTCGACCCGGCGCGCGTGCGCATCCGGGTGCACCACTACAGGCGCGAACGCGTCACGCACCCGCCCGACATCGTCGCGTGGCAGAAGCGCACCGGCGCGCTCGCCGTGTTCAACGCCGGCCAGTTCTACCCGGACTTCTCCTACATGGGCCTGCTGGTGAGCGACGGGGAGGTGGTGTCGCGGCGGGTCCATCCCACGTTCCGGGCCGCGCTGGTGGCCGGGCCGTCGGACGGATCGCGGCGCGCGCGTGTGGTGGACCTGCAGCGCGAGCCGCTCGACCCCGACTCGCTGCACTGGGACGAGGTGGCGCAGTCGTTCATGCTGTTCGACCGTTCGGGCATGGTGCGCGTGCGCAGGAGCGACCAGATCGCGAACCGCACCGTGGTGGCGGAGGACCGCGCGGGGCGGCTCGTGGTTCTGACCAGCGAGGGTGCGTACACGCTCTGGGATCTCGCGCACCTGCTCCAGGCCGCGCCGCTCCAGCTCGCGCACGCCATGGCGATGGACGGCGGGCGCGAGGCCGAGCTGGTCGTGAGCGCGGGGCGCTTCCGCTACGCGACATTCGGCCAGTGGGACGGCGCTCGCGGCGCCGACCCCGAGGGCCGGCGGGTGCCGCTGCCCGCGGTCGTCACGGTGAGCGCCCCGTGACGCGCGCGCGCACGGCCGGGCGGGGCCGCGCGTCGTCCCCGGCGCGGGAGGCCGCGCGGCTCGGGCGGAGTCCGGCCTTCCCGTGCGCGCGCTGCGGCCGGCCGGTGCGGCGCGCGCACGGCAGGCACGCGCTCGAGATCCGCTGCCCGCGCTGCCGCTACCTGATCTACGACTACCCGCGCTCCTGCTCGGGCATGATCGTGGTGAGGGATCGCGCGGTGCTGGTGCTCCGGCGCGCGCACGCGCCGCGCAAGGGGTGTCTCGACATCCCGGGCGGCTTCATGGAGGCGGGCGAGGGGATCGAGCAGGCCGCGCGCCGCGAGCTGGCCGAGGAGACCGGGCTCGCGGTGGGGCGCGCCGAGCCGCTGGGCTTCTACTGGGACCGCTACTACCTGCGCGGCTTCGGCTGGTTCCCCACCATGAACTTCTACTTCATCGCGCGCTGGCGCCGCGGCGAGGCGCGAGCGGCCGACGACGCCGCCAGCGCCGAGTGGATCCCGCTCGCGCGGCTCGGCCGCCGCGACACGGCGTTCGCGTGGCGGCACATGACGCAGGTGTTCAGGGACGTGAGGAAGAGGCTCGCGAGCTGACGCCCTGCGACCTGCGGACGCCTCAGACGCCGCCGGCTTCCCCGCGCGCCTTCTCGAGCAGGTCGCTCACGCCCAGGTGCGCGGCCCAGCGGTCCATGTAGGCGTTGTCAAGCAGGTCGCGCGAGACGATCAGTACGCCGAGCACGTCCCGCCACTGCTGCTCCGAGACCTCGCCGCCCAGGCGATACCACTGGAGCTTGCGGAGGACGGAATCCTCGGGTGTCTTGAACACGAGCGGAGTGCCGGCCGGCGAGCTGGCCCGCGGAGTCAGGCGCCGCCCGAACTCCTCGCGATCGTATGGACCGGCGCCGAGCACGAAGAAGTCGATCTTGAACGACGACTCGACGTGGATGGCGTTGAACCAGCGGCGATCGCGGAGTGCTTCGCGCATGGCGTCGCGGTTGACGTAGAACTCGCGTTCAAGCTCGCGGGCCAGGGGCTCCACATGCCCGGAGCGCATGTCGATGACGACATCCGCGTCGCCCGTGAAGCGTGCGGCCCCGTAGAACGAGCTGGCGAAGGAGCCGCCCACCATCCATGAGATCTTCAGATCGTCGAGGATGCGCGCGGCTTTGGCGAGGATCTCGATCGGCTCGAACTCAATGTCCATCCCGGCTGGCCTCGATTCGCTTCCTTCGCGCACGTCTCGCCGAAACGAAGCTGTCCCCCAGATCCGGGCCGAGCATCAGCATCGCGAACTGGTCCTCGAGTTCCTCGCGGCTGGCCTCGGGATTCCTGTGACGGATCCCGGCAAGGACCAGCTCCCGGCCGGTTGCCAGGAGCCCCGCCATGAGCGCAAGCTTCCGCGCCGGCGACATCCTGCGCAGTAGCTCCATCTGCACGCGCTCGGCCTCTGGGCTCGTGTCGCGGGAGTAGACCATGGCGACAGTGTGGGGCCGATCCCCGCGGGACTCAAGCCCTCAGCGCCGGGCCTTCCGCCCGCTCTTCGCCTCCAGCGCGCCGCCCCAGCACTCGAGGAACGCGGTGATGAACGCGCGCTCCTGCGCGGGCTCGACCGCCAGCGGCGAGAGCGCCATCGCCACCGCCAGCGCCAGGTGGTAGCCCTCCGAGCGCGAGGCGGCGGCGCGCCGGTAGGCGGGGTGCGCCTCGTTCACCCACACCGTGGACTCGACGAGGCGCCCGATCTCCGGCTCGCCGGGCCGCGACTCGAACTGGATGGTGAGCCCGTAGCGCGCGGGCCGGCGCGGGCCGCCGGTCCCGGGCGGAGCCTCGATGCGCGGCGGCTCGGGCGGAGGCCCGGGCTCGGCGACGCTCCCGGCCGGCTCGGGAGCCGCCGCCTCGGGCTGGCCGTTGCCGGCTTCCGGAGACTCCGCCGCCGCGGTCTCGAGCGCGAGCGACGAAGCCACCAGCGCGCGCGCGTCTTCGGCGCCGCCCTTGCCGATGGGCAGCCGGCGCTGGCCACCTTCTCGACGCTCGACCAGCGCGGCGAGCAGCGGGAACTCGTCGGCCAGGTCCACCAGCACGCGCTCGAGGTCGCGCTCGACCGGTCGTGCGGCGCGCCGCCGGCTCTCCTCCGCCGCGTTGCGCGCGTCGCCCCACAGCGCGAGCTGGCGCGAGACCACTTCCTGGAGAACCTTGCGGTAGGCGAGGTAGGTGGCGCCGCGCGGCCCGCTGCGGATGAAGTCGGCCTTGTTGAGGGTCAGGCACCCGGCCAGCGGCGGGACCTCGATGACGCCGCCGATGAGCTCGGGCGCGGCCGGCGTGAGCCCCAGCCAGTCCCAGCCGCGCTTGATGATCTTGCCGAGCGTGCTGATCGCCACACCGCGCCGCTCCTCCGGAAGCGGCAGCGTCTCGCGCACCAGGTAGCCGAGCGCCGAGGGCCTGCGCTTGCGGGCGAACCGCGCCTCGAGCGGCGCGATCTCAGCGCCGCCCGCGGGCTCGGCCTCGACCGCGCGGCCGTTCACCTCGAAGCTCACGCCGTGCGGGTAATGCTCGCGCAGCAGGGCGTCGAACGCCGGGTTCAGCAGCGGCTCGAAGTGACGGCGCAGCGTGCCTTCGAGGAAGCCCGGATCGAGCATCGGTGAGAGCGTGTTGCGAAGCCTGAGGCTCACGGCGGTGCCGCGCTCGGCCACCCGGCCCGGCGGCGGCACCCACTTCCATGGCGCCTTGTGCCGCGAGGCCAGGTGCCAGCGCGTGGCGACGTGGGTCTTGCCGCGGCGCGTCTCGGTGAGCACCTCCTCGCACACCAGCAGGCCGAGCTTGATGCCGACTCCCGCGAACCCGATGCCCTGACCGCGCGTCTTGGAGCTGGCCGCGACGTCGTGATAGCGGGCCAGCTCGCGCCGCTGCATCCCGGCGCCGTCGTCCAGCACGGTGAGCGTCGCCTGCGCCGGGTCGGCCGTCACGCGGATCGCGCGCGCGCCCGAGTCCAGCGAGTTCGCCACGATCTCGGTGAGGATGGTCTCCTCGAGCGCGCCGGGATAGGCGTCACGCAGGTCTTCGAGCAGGTGCAGCAGGTCTACGCGGGTCTCGCCCATGACTACCTCGGGGTGGGTGTGCGGCCACGGAACCGGGCTTCTCGCCGCGGCTCTGCACATCTTAGCCGAGGCCGGATGCGAGGGTCACCTGCCAGAGGCGAGCGGGGTGTGCGGCAAGGCCGTGGGGCGCCGGCCCAGACCGACCGCAGGTGCCGGACTGCTGTCGGCCGACCGCCCCGTTCCACGACCTTGTCGCACAACCGCGGCGGTCGAAGGGCAGAGGAGGTCCTCCGCCAGGCAACCGGCCCGCCGGGCCGACTGCGCGCCACCGGGAGTCTCCGAAGGAAGTCCCATGGCTGGAAGCAGAGAACCGGCCGGGCCCGAAGTACTCCCCGGGCATTGCAGACGGCAGGGTGGTCCATAAGCACCACGGGTGCTTGGAGACGCGGAGGGGGAGCATCTCGGGGAACCCGAAGGTCGAAGCTCCCCCGAGGGACGCCGCATCCCGCGCCACCCGGGCGCGAATCAAGAACTGGCGATGTCCTTTCGCAAGAGGTGAGTAGATCAGCGGGGAGATTCGAGATGCACCTCAGAGCCGCCGCCTGGAACACCGCCGCTGCCGCTTGTCTCCTCCTGCCGTCGGTAGCGTCCTCGGCCGGCAACAACCGATTCGCGCGGGCCTACTTGAG
>CAYHRW010000029.1:0-17776 GCA_964359105.1 uncultured bacterium | reverse complement strand
CCAGCGCCGATGGTACTGCCCGGGACACCGGGTGGGAGAGTAGGTCGCCGCCCCAGTTCGTTCGAAGCCCCGGCGCCATGCGCCGGGGCTTTGCCTTTGTGGGCCGGGGCGCCGGGGGCACGGAAGGGGAAAGCGTCGGAGTGGGCCTGAGGGTCGGTGGCGGGCGAGCCGCGCGGAGGGGGGGCCCGTGGCGGCTCCGGTCTCTCTCTGGCCGCGGGGGTACCCGGGGGTCCGGGCGCCGTACCGTAGGGTTCACCAGGCCGGTGGAGAGGCGCCGGTGCGGGAGCAGCCCCTGCCGCCCAAGTGACTCTGGCCCTTGGGTATGGTACTCAAGAGCCTGGCTCGCGAGGGGGCGGCACGGCTGGTGCAACGCCCCTGGCTTGAAGACCCTGGCGAGACACAGGCGCAGACCGGAAGGTCTCGCCTTCGGAGGTTCCAGGTCATGCGGCTTCGTTCCCGGTTGCTCCCGCTCCTCGCGGTCGCGGGCCTCGCCGTCGCGGCGACGGCCGCGGCGCAGGACGTCACGCGCGACCGCGTGCTCATGGCGATCGAGGCCACCGACCGCAGGATCGAGCAAGCAGGGATGCTGGTTTCGGGCAGCGACAACGTCCAGGCCCGGACCGAACTCAATTTCGCCGTCGACATCCAGGGTCGCGCGAAGGGTGCCTTCGTCGCCGCGCAGCTCGCGGTGGCGGCGCGCCTCACGTTCGAGGCTCGTGGCCACGCCGACCGCGCCATCTCCATCGTCCGCGGCCTCGACCCGGACAACGTCCTCGCCCAGCTCGAGCGCACGCGCGAGATCCTCGGGCGCGCCCGTGACCGCATCGAGGAGTGCGCCGACGACCGGGCGCGCGCGATGCTGAGGGTCGCCTTCGAGATGCAGGACCGCGCCGAGAACGCCGGCCGCTCCGGGCGCTACCTGGCGGCGCTCCAGCTCACGATGAGCGCGCGCGAGCGCGGCCTGAAGGCGCTGCGCCTGTGCCGTCTCCAGGAGGATCTGCAGGACGGCGCGGAGCGGGCGCTGCAGCGCACCGACGAGGTCATCCTGCGTGCTCGTGACGCCGTCGCGGCGCAGGGCAGCGACCTCGCCCGCCAGATCCTCGCACGCGCGTCGGCCCTGCAGGACGACGCGTACCGCGAGTTCCGTGCGGAGCGTTTCGCGGCGAGCCTGCGGCTCACGACCTCCGCACGGGCGTTTGCGTACCGCGCCATCCGGATCTCGGGGCGCGGCCTCTGATCGCACTTCCTTCCGTCGCTCCGGTGCCGCGGCCAGCGCGCGCGGGCACGCAGCGGCGGAGCCGCCCCCGGGGGGCGTCGCCGCCGCACCGGCCTCGGCCCGCCTGACCCGGGCAGGCTTCGCATGGGCCGCTCCCTCCTGATTCGCAGCGCGGCGACGCTGTGGCTGGTCTGCGCCGCGCGCACGGCGGGCGCGTCCTCGGGCGTCGCGGGTGCGGACTCGATGCGCATCCGGCTCGAGAGCGGCATGAGCGCCGACGTGAGCAACGAGCAGTTCTACGAGGACTCCTTCACCGACACGACCTTCCTCGGTCGGCGCCTCGTGAGCACGCCCGAGACCCGCTACGCGGGGGTGCTCTACGCGGGGCTCGAGGGCACGCGGGCCGCGCGCCGCGTGCGCTACCAGCTTCACAACGAGCTGAGCTACGGCGACCGCCTGCAGCGCGACGCGCTCGAGCTCGCGTGGGTGGATGACTTCGCGCCCGCGTGGCGGTTCTCCGTCGTGCCGCGCGCCGAGTACCGCCGCGACCAGACGTTCGGCCGGGACCTCGAGGAATGGCGGTCCAGCGCGCGGCTGCGCCTGCGCCGCAGCTTCGCCGACGGGTGGACCTTCACAGAGCTGGGCGCCGCCGGCGAGTTCCTGCGCAGCTCGGGGCAGGGCGCCGACTTCATCCTCGACCGCGACGTCGGCGCCGTGTCGTACGCGCTGGAGCGCGCGGGGCTCACGGGTTCCGACTGGCGCGCGGGCTACAGCTTCTCCGTGCGCTCGTTTCCCGACTCGAGCGAGCGCAACCACCTCGAGCACGGTTGGGAGGCGCGCTGGCGGCAGGAACTGGGCCCCGGGTGCGCCCTGACGCTCGAGAGCGACGGGGCCCGCCGCGCGACCGTCGAGCTGGCCCCGACCAGCCGGGACAACTTCTGGCAGGAGCGTGGGGCGGTCGAGATCGAGATCAACGGCCTGCGCACGGTGTCGTGGCACGCCCGCGTCGAAGCTGAGGCGCTCCAGTACGACGTCGAGGACAACACGCTGTTCTTCGACAGCCGCCTGTCGCGCGCGGGGCTCACGGCGCGCCTCCAGACCGGCGCGGCATGGGGCCTCGAAGTCGGGCCGCGAGGCGAGCGGCTCTCGAGCCCCCGGGAGCCGGGCGAGAGCTACGACGAGATCGGCGGCGCGGTCGAATTCGAGTCGCTCGCCGCTCGCGCCTGGTGGAGCGTGACGCCCGCGGCCGGCTGGCGGGCCTACCAGCCGGTGACCACGCAGCCGGGGGTGCCGGCGCTGCCCGGCCTGCACTCGGACTTCGCGTTCTACGAGGTCACGTTGCTCGGCGACCAACCGCTGCCCGGCGCGCTGCGCTTCCGCGTCTCCGGTACCGCCCGGCTCGAAGCGCACACCGATTCCTCGCAGGACGCGCGCAGCCTTTACTTCTCCTTCGACCTGCGTAGACTCTTCTGACTTCGCCCGGCCCAGGCCCTCCGCGACCCGCGACCCCACGCGCGGGCCCCGGAGGGCGCAGCCCGGGATCGCCCACCCTGGAGGGGCCTGTCCCATGTCCACCCGACGCGGCGTGCTCGCGTTCGTGGTCGTCGCCGTTGCCCTCGGTACCGCGTTCTTCCTCGCGGCCCTCGCCCTGCGACGCCCCCTGGCGAGGTCGTCCTCGGCGCCCGCGGTCCTCGTGTTCGACGTACCGGCAGTGCTCGACGAAGGTCCGCTCCCGCCGCGGCCCTTTCCGTTCGGCCGCACTCGCCGCTCGCGGCTCACGGTCTACGATGTGACGCACGCATTGCGGCGCGCCGCCGAGGATGAACACGTGGGCGGCCTGGTGCTCCACATCGGCACGCTGGACTGGGGCTGGGCCAAGGTGGCCGAGGTCCGCGCCGCGGTCGCCGCGGTGCGGCGCGCCGGCAAGCCGGTGTTCGCGAGCCTGGCCGGCGGGGGCGAGCGCGAGTACCTGCTGGCGAGCGCGGCCGGCCGGATCGGCATGCCGCCCACCGCCGACCTCAGGCTCGACGGGTTGAGCGCGACCGCGACCTATTTCCGCGGCACCTTCGACAAGCTCGGCATCGCGCCCAACTTCGTATACGTCGGCCGCTTCAAGTCGGGGGTCGAACCCTACACGCGCACCGGCATGTCGCCGGACGCGCGCCTCGCGCTCGCCCGCGTGCTCGACGGCCTCTACGGGGTGCTGGTGGACAGCCTCGCGGCGGCGCGTCACATGACGCCCGATTCGGTGCGCCGCCTGGTGGACGGGGGGCCGTACGTTGCCGCGGAGGCGCGCGAGCGCGGGCTGGTGGACACGCTGCTCTACGCCGCCGAGATGGATACGCTGGCCCTGCGCCGCGGCGCGCGGCGGCTGCCGACGACGCCGCTCGGACGCTACGCCTCCGATCTCGCGCGGGTGCGCGGCGGGCCACGCGTGGCGCTGGTCACGGCGACCGGGACCATCGTCGGGGGGCGCAGCCGCGAGCGCCCGGGCGAGGACGTGGCGCTCGGCTCCGAGACGCTGGTCGAGGCGCTGCGGCAGGCGCGGCTCAAGCGCTCGATCAAGGCCATCGTGCTGCGCATCGACAGCCCGGGCGGCGTCGCGCAGGCCTCGGACGACATCTGGCGCGAGGTCGAGCGCTGCCGGGCCGCCAAGCCGGTGATCGTGAGCATGTCGGACGTGGCGGCCTCCGGTGGCTACTACATCGCGGTGGCCGCCGACAGCATCGTGGCTGAGCCCGCGACGCTCACCGGCTCGATCGGCGTCTACGGCGGCAAGCTCAACGTGCTCGGTCTGTACCGTAAGCTCGGACTCAACGTGGAGATCATGTCGCGCGGCCGCCACGCCGAGATGCTCTCCCCGTTCCGCGACTTCACCGACGAGGAGGCCCGCGTCTTCCGGCACGGCCTGGAGAGCTTCTACCGCGGCTTCGTCGCGCGCGTGGCGCGCGGCCGGCGGCTGTCGGAGGCGGTGGTGGACTCGCTGGCGGAGGGCCGCGTGTGGTGTGGGCTCGACGCGCTCCCGCTCGGGCTCGTGGACCGGCTCGGCGGGATCGAGACCGCGTTCGCGATGGCGCGCGACAAGGCTGGGTTCCCGGTGGACGAGGAGCTGG
Source organism: uncultured bacterium (assembly GCA_964359105.1). Classification (GTDB taxonomy): domain Bacteria; phylum Eisenbacteria; class RBG-16-71-46; order RBG-16-71-46; family RBG-16-71-46; genus JACRPT01. The sequence continues at coordinate 13,447 of CAYHRW010000029.1, read as the reverse complement.
TGGTGGAGCGCTTCCCGAGGATCCAGCGCTCGTTCCTCGAGCGCTGGCTCGAGGACCTGCTCACGGACGACGACGGGGCGGCGGATCTGGCGATGCTGCCGCCCCTGCTGCGGGCGTGGCGCGCGGTCGCGGGCTACCCGGCGGGCACGGCGATGGCGCTCATGCCCTACAGCATCGAAGTGCGCTAGGAATCTGTCCGAGTGATGGCGCTCGTGGAAGACCGACCTCCACGGTCGCCCCGGAATCGCCCATCACGGGTCGCCTTGACCGGGTCTGGTGGCAGGGATTCGCGGTTTCCGGGTTGCTCGGACAGACTCCCGGCGCTCGCGCGGCACCCGCGGAGTGGCCCTCGGTCGCGGGCGTGGAGCGGGACGATGGCCGGGCTCGGGCCACCCGCACGCACTGAAGCGCCACGAGCGGACGAGGGCGGGCCCGGGGTGGGCCCAGCCCCGTCAGTGCCGGCCCGCCGCTACTTGCGAGGGGCGAAGGTGTGGATGTAGGCGATCAGGTTCTCGATCTCGACCGGCTTGAGCTGCCCGGTCTTGCCCCAGGCCACCATGCCCGATTTGAGCTTGCCGTTCACGATGCAGTCGCGCAGGTAGTCGTCGTTGTACCTGGGGTCGCGCATGCGCCTGGCGTCGCGCCAGCTCGGGGTGGGGTTTCCGGTCAGCTTGATGCCGCCGCTCCCGTCGGGCTTGTGGCAGGCCACGCACTTCGTGAGGTAGACCTTCTTGCCGTCTGCCGCGTTGCCCCTACCGGGTGCGGCGGATGCGGAGAGTGCGGTCAGCGCTCCCAGTGCGGCCAGCACGGTCAGGGCGGGGGCGATAGGCTTCAGGGCGTGGCGAAAACGCATGCTGCTGCTCCTTTCATGAGCGAGGCCACCCGCGGGTGGCCGATCCTGGCGCCAAGAAAAGCTGCGGGAGCCTAGCGGCCCGGACCCAGGTGGTCAAACGGACCATGTCGCGCGGGAGACTTCGGTGGAGCGGGCGGGGTCGGCGCCGCGCGCCCGGCGCCGACCGGTGCCACGTTGCTTGACCGGCTTTCGAACACGATGTTAGATTCCGTCGCCACAAAGCGTTACGCCCTGTGAACGCGTTCCCTTATTCCCTCCGAGTCCATCCCACGGCTGCAGCACCGTCTCACCGGCGGGGAGGTGCGTCTTGAAGGAGTTCACCACCGCGCAGATTCGCAACGTCGCGCTCGTCTCTCATCACGGCGTGGGCAAGACGTCCCTGGCCGAGGCCATGCTCTTCAACGCGAAGGCCACCAACCGGCTCGGGCGGATCGCCGACGGCACCACGCTGCTCGACTACGCGGCCGACGAAGTCCAGCGCCAGATCACCATCAACCTCGGCCTCGCGCAGTTCGAGTGGGCGGGCCACAAGCTCAACCTCGTCGACACGCCCGGCTACCCGGACTTCGTGGGCGACGTCCACAGCGCGCTGCGCGTCTGCGACTCGGCCATCCTGCTGATCCGCGCCGCGAGCGGCGTGGAGGTTGGCACCGAGGTGGTCTGGGAGACCATCCGGCAGGAGAAGACGCCGACGCTCGTCGTCGTGAACATGATGGACAAGGAGCACGCCGATTTCGCGGGTGCCGTGCGCTCCCTCCACGACCGGCTGGGCCTGAACGCCGTGCCGGTGCAGCTCCCGATCGGGCAGGCCGAGGAGTTCCGCGGCATCGTGGACCTCATCGAGCAGAAGGCCTGGAGCTTCAGCGGGAAGGGGATGGAGGAGAAGAGCCAGGAGATCCCCGTCCCGGACGACGTGAAGGCCGCCGTGAGCGCGGCGCGATCGCGGCTCCTCGAGGAGGCCGCCACGGGCGACGAGGAGCTCATGAACAAGTTCCTCGAGAGCGGCGAGCTCAGCGTCGCCGAGGTCCGCCACGGGTTGTGCGAGCGCGTGGTGCAGGGCGACCTCGCGCCGGTGTTCTGCTGCTCCGCCTTCAACAACCAGGGCGTCAAGGAGGTGCTCGACGAGGTCGTGGACATCCTGCCCTCGCCGCTCGACGTCAGGGCCGCGACCGGGAAGGTGAACGACAACGAGGTGACCTGCAAGCCCGAGGCGGGCGAGCCGGCCGCGGCGCTCGTGTTCAAGACGCTTTCCGAGCAGCACCTGGGCGACCTCTCGCTCCTGCGCCTCTATTCGGGACGGCTCGAGCCGGGCAAGGAGCTGCTGAACGTCACGCGCAACCGCGCCGAGAAGATCGGCACGCTCTACAATCTGGTGGGCAAGGAGCGCCTGGACTGCAAGAGCGTGGTCTCGGGAGACCTGGCCGCGGCCGTGAAGCTCAAGGAGACACACACCGGCGACACGCTCGCCGAAAAGGCACGGCCGGTGCTGCTGCCGCCGCCGCGTTTCCCCGCTCCGGTCACCGCGGAGTGCATCAGGCCGAGGAGCAAGGGCGACGAGGAGAAGATGGCGGCCGGCCTGAATCGCCTTCACGAGGAGGATCCCACGCTTCGCCGCTCCTACGAGCCCAGCACGAAGGAGACGCTGGTCTCCGGCATGGGCGACCTCCAGCTCGAGGTCATGGTGGACCGGCTCAAGAAGCGCTTCGGGGTCGAGGTCGTGCTGACCCGCCCGCACGTTCCCTACCGCGAGACCATCCGGGGCAAGGCCCAGGGCGAGTACCGGCACAAGAAGCAGACCGGCGGCCGCGGCCAGTTCGGAGAGGTCCACCTGCGGCTCGAGCCGCTCAAGCAGGGCGATGGATTCAGGTTCCTCGACGAGGTCAAGGGCGGTGTGGTGCCGAACCAGTACATCCCGGCGGTGGAGAAGGGCGTCGTCGCCGGCATGGAGCGCGGCCCGCTCGCGGGCTACCCGGTGGTGGACATCTCCGCGGCGCTCTTCTTCGGCAAGTACCACGACGTGGACTCGTCGGAGATGGCGTTCAAGATCGCGGCCGAGACCTGCTTCCACCAGGTGATGCTCGAAGCCCGGCCGGTGCTGCTCGAGCCCATCGACCAGATCGAGGTGCGCGTGCCCGAGGAGTATCTGGGCGACGTCATGGGCGACCTGTCGTCGCGGCGCGGCAAGATCCTCGGCACCGAGTCCGACGGACACTACCAGGTCATCCGGGCGCTGGCGCCCGCGGCGGAGATCTACAAGTACGCGACGCATCTGCGTTCGCTCACGCAGGGCCGGGGAATGCACTCGGCCCAGTTCTTCCACTACGAAGAGGTGCCGCGCGAGATCGCCGAGAAGGCGATCGCCGCGGCGCGCGCCGAGAAGGAGGCTGGAGCGAACGCTTCGTAGGCGTCACGCTCCTGTGCGCCATGTCCGGCCATTCGAAATGGGCGACGATCAAGCGCAAGAAGGCCGCGACGGACCAGGCCCGCGGCAAGCTGTTCTCGAAGTACATCAAGGAGATCACGCTGGCGGCCCGGCAGGGCGGCGACACCGAGGCGAACCCGCGGCTGCGCACGGCGATCGCGGCGGCCAAGTCGGTGAACATGCCGGCCGGCAACATCGAGCGTGCCGTCAAGCGCGGCACCGGTGAGGTCGAGGGCGTCCACTACGAGGAGACGCAGTACGAGGGCTACGGCCCGGGTGGCGTGGCTCTGCTCGTGGAGGTGGCCACCGACAACCGCAACCGCACCGCCGGTGACATCCGCCACATCTTCACCAAGCACAGCGGCAGCCTGGGCGAGGCCGGAAGCGTGGCCTACCTGTTCAAGCCGCGCGGGGTGATCCTGGTGGAGAAGGCCGCGGCCTCCGAGGATACGGTCCTGGAGGTGGCGCTCGAAGCGGGCGCCGACGACGTGAACTCGGAAGGCGACAGCTTCGAGATCCTCACCGCGCCCCCGGCCTTCGAGCCGGTCAAGGAGGCGCTCGCCGCGAAGGGCATCCCGGTCCAGAGCGCCGAGCTCACCAAGGTCGCCTCGGTGCAGGTGCCGGTCTCCGAGAAGGAGGCCGAGGCGATCCTCAGGCTGGTGGACGCGCTCGAGGACCACGACGATGTCCAGAAGGTGCACGCGAACTTCAACGTGCCCGACGAAGTGATGGCGCGGCTGTCCCGATAGCCCATGCGAGTGCTCGGCATCGATCCGGGCAGCCGGCGCACCGGGTACGGTGTGGTCGAGCGCCACGGCAACGTCCACCGCGCGCTGGCCCACGGCACGATCGCGCCACCCGCGAAGCTGGACCTCGCGCACCGCATCCACGCCATCGCCGTCCGGGCGGGGGAGATCATGGAGGAGTTCCGGCCTGACGCCGTGGTGGTGGAGGAGGCCTTCTACCACGAGAGCGTGCGCTCGACCCTGGTGCTCGGCCACGTGCGCGGCGCGCTGCTCGCGGCGGCGGTGGGGCACGGCCTCGCGGTGGCCGAGTACAGCCCGCGCGAGATCAAGCTGAGCGTCACCGGCACCGGGTCGGGCTCCAAGCAGCAGGTCGCGTTCATGGTGCGCCGGCTGCTGGGGTTGCACGGGGCGCTCCCGCCGGATGCCGCGGACGCGCTCGCCGCGGCGCTCTGCCACCTCCACCGCGCGCGCCGCTCGGAGCCGCTGCGCGCCGCATCGGCGGCCGCCCGCAGCCTCGAAGCGCTGTTGCTGAAGAGGGCCCGCAGATGATCGCGTCGCTGCGCGGCACGCTGTCCGAGAAGGGCGCCGGCGTCTGCGTCATCGAGGCCGGCGGCGTGGGGTATCTGGTCCAGGTCTCGGCCCACACGGCGGCCGCCCTCCCCGCGGCCGGCGAGCCGTTGTACCTGCGCACCCGCCAGATCGTGCGGGAGGACACGGTGCAGCTGTTCGGCTTCGCGGACCCCGAGGAGCTCAGGCTCTTCGACCTCATGATCGGCGTGAGCGGCGTCGGCCCGCGGCTCGCGCTGGCCGTGCTGTCGGGCATCCGCCCGGCGGCGCTGGTACGCGCGATCCGCGGCGAGCAGGTGGGCGTGCTGGTCGCGGTGCCGGGCATCGGGCGCAAGACCGCCGAGCGGCTGGTGGTCGAGCTGCGCGACAGGCTCGAGGTCCCGCCCGGGACCCCGCGCGAGGCGGGCGTGCTGCCCCGCACCGAACGCTATGAGGATGCGGTCGCGGCGCTCAGCCGGCTCGGTTACACTGCGGCGCAGGCGCAGGAGGCGGTGCGGAAGGCCTCCGAGGCCGGTGAGGACCAGTCGCTGGAGCACCTGGTGCGGCGGGCTCTGGCGCTGCTCGGCAGGAAGACCGCCGTCGCGTCACGATAGCGCACGCTGAGGAGGGGACCGTTGGCGAACCTGCGCAAGCCCGCGCCGGGGCACCCACCGAACGTGGGTCCGGCGCGGCCGGAGCACCCCGAACGCGTCGCCGACCCGGAGGCGTTCCCCGAGGACCTCCAGGAGGAGACCCGGCTGCGGCCGCTGTCGCTCGGCGAGTTCGTCGGCCAGCCGGCGCTCAAGGAGCAGCTCTGCATCTTCCTCGAGGCCGCGCGGCGTCGCGGCGAGGCGCTCGACCACGTGCTGTTCCACGGCCCGCCGGGGCTGGGCAAGACCACGCTCGCCTCGATCCTCGCGCACGAGCTGGGCGTCGAGATCACGCACACGTCGGGCCCGGTCATCGAGCGCGCGGGCGACCTCGCCGGCCTGCTCACGAACCTGCCGGCGCGCGGCATCCTGTTCGTGGACGAGATCCACCGCATGAGCGCCGTGGTCGAGGAGTACCTCTATCCGGCGCTCGAGGACTTCACGCTCGACATCATGCTCGACCGCGGGCCCAACGCCCGCTCGCTCAAGATCAACCTCGAGCGCTTCACGCTGGTCGGCGCCACCACGCGCTCGGGGCTGCTGTCCTCGCCGCTGCGCTCGCGCTTCGGCGTGACGATGCGGCTCGACTACTACGGTCCCGAGGATCTGGCGCGCATCGTCACGCGCTCGGCCGGCATCCTCAAGGTCGCGGTGGACGCGGACGCCGCGCGCGAGATCGCGCGCCGCGCGCGCGGCACGCCGCGTGTCGCGAACCGGCTGCTCCGGCGCGTGCGTGACTTCGCCCTCATCAAGGCGGACGGCGCGGTGACGCTCGGCGTCACGCGCGAGGCGCTGCGCCTGCTCGAGGTGGACGAGCGCGGCCTCGACGAGATGGACCGCCGCCTCCTGGACGCGCTCATCACCAAGTACGGCGGCGGCCCGGTGGGGATCGGCACGCTCGCGGTCGTCGTGGGCGAAGAGGCCGGAACGCTCGAGGACGTGTACGAGCCCTTCCTCATCCAGGAGGGTTTCATCAAGCGCACCACGCGCGGCCGCGAGGCCACCGCGCTCGCCTACGAGCACCTGGGGCTCCCGCCGCCCGGGACGGGCAACGGGGAGCCGCCGGTGAGGCGGCCGCCCGAACAGCCCGAGCTCCCGCTGCGCTGAACCCCGCGCCGCGGCGGGGTGTCCGCCGCAGGCGGGCCGCACCGCGCCCCTCCGCCATCGTGCGCCTCGAAGACCTCGACTACGAGCTCCCGCCCGAGCTGATCGCCCAGCGCCCGGCCGCGCATCGCGAGGGATCGCGACTGCTGGTCGTGGAGCGCGCGAGCGGCACGCTCCACGACCAGCGCTTCGCCGAGCTCGGGCGGTGGCTCCGCCCCGGCGACGCGCTCGCCCTCAACGAGACCCGCGTGCGCCCGGCGCGGCTCAGGCTCCGGCGCGCGAGCGGCGGCGCCGTCGAGGTGCTGGTGGTGCGCCCCGGGCCCGCCGGGCGCTGGCTCATCCTCGCCCGTCCCGCGAAGAAGGCGCCGGTGGGTGGGACGCTCGCCGCCGAGGACGGCTCGCTGCTCCTCGAAGTGGTGGGGGCGGGGGAGGGCGGCGAGCGCGTCGTGCGCGTCGTGCGCGGCGACCTGGACTCGGTGCTGCGCGACATCGGCGAGGTGCCGCTGCCGCCCTACATCCATCGCCCGCCCGAGCCGGCGGACCGCAAGCGCTACCAGACGGTGTTCGCGCGCGTGGACGGCGCGGTGGCGGCGCCCACCGCCGGGCTCCACTTCTCGGAGGCCCTGCTCGCGGATCTCTCGCGCGCGGGGGTGACGCGCGTCCCGCTCCTGCTCCACGTCGGCCCCGGCACCTTCCGCCCCATCTCGGCCGCGGACCCGCGAGAGCACGTGATGGACGAGGAGTGGTTCGACGTGCCCGAAGGCGCGATGGCCGCGCTCCGCGACGCCCGCGCACGCGGCGGGCGGATCGTCGCGGTCGGCACCACGGTGGTGCGCGCGCTCGAGTCGGCGTGCGACGCTCACGGCGGAGAGCTCGCCGCGGCGCGCGGCTGGACGCGCAAGTTCATCCTGCCGCCCTACGCATTCCGGGCGGTGGACGCGCTGGTCACGAACTTCCACCTGCCGCGCACCACGCTGCTGCTGCTGGTCGCGGCGTTCGCCGGCGAGGACCTGTTGCGCCGCGCCTACGCCCACGCGGTCGAGCAGCGCTACCGCTTCTACTCCTACGGCGATGCGATGCTGGTGGTGTGAGGACCGCCGCCCGCGGAGGCGAATTCACCGGTACAGGCTCTTCACACGGCCCCAGGTGGTAGTGTGCGCCGGGACCCAGCAGATCATGGACCCGCTCTGCCAGTAGACGCAGGCGTTCACGATCGGGGTGGAATTCCGCTCGACGCCCCCCGTGTTCTCGGCCGACTTGATCTCGTTCAGGGTGAGGTATGCGTCGGTCGCACAGCCGGGGCAGCTCCCGGTCCCCACCGTCTTCGCGTACGTGATCGTCAGTCGGAAGCCGTAGTACTCGGTCCCCCCCGTAAGCGGGCTCGGAGTCGCCAGGGCGTACGCGATCTTCAGCCGGGCCGCGTTCGGGAGGCCGTTCGGCACCGCCGGCAGGGTGGTCGAGGTCAGATACGCCGCGATCCCGCCGGCTGCCAGCCCCTGCCAGGGGTCGGCGCACGAGACCTGTGGAGCCTGTAGGAAATCCGCGGAAGACGAGAGAGCGCTCTGGCGGCAGGATCCGCTGTTGAAGAACTGCCACCAGTCCGGGAGCGTCGCCGAGTTCGTCTGGAGGTCCACGATGACCTCGATGCCCACGAAGTTCGGCTGGTCGGCGTTCGGCGCGAACGAGCCGGTCGCGATGGCGCTGCCGGAGTTCGTGTCGCAGGCGAATGCCTTGTAGTTGGACGGGTTCTCGCCCCAGCAACCCGGGCCCCACGCGAGATTGACGCCGCCGGCACCCGCGGCGCGCGGCGCCAGGATCAGGAAGAGCAGCAGGAAGAGCAGCACTCGCTTCATCTCGGCCTCGCGCGAGCATGGGGAAGATGCCCCATGAGGGTACGCCGCCGCGCGGGAGCGCGACAGAGGAGAGAAACGAGGATGGAAACGAGGCGAGGAACGCGCCGCGCGTCCGGGCCCCGGTCGGGCAGTCGAGCGGGCCGCGCGCTTGGAGCGCCGCCCGCGCCGGGGCTATAATCGTGGCCCCTCACCGGGTGACCCCCGGGCCGCCACCGGAGGCCCGATGATCCGACGTTCCGGCCGCGCCGAGTCGCTGCGGCGCTTGCGATTAGAGCGGCGGGTTGCCGTGCTTCTTGAAGGGCAGGCTCTGCCGCTTGTTGCGCAGCATCTCGAGCGCGGCGATCAGCCGGGGCCGCGTGTCCTCGGGCTCGATCACGTCGTCGAGGAATCCCAGCTCCGCCGCGATCCAGGGAGAGGCGAACTTGTCGTTGTACTCCGCCACCAGCCGCCTGCGCTCGGCGATCGGGTCGGCGGCCTTCGCGATCTCGTCGCGGTAGAGGATGTTGACGGCGCCCTCGGCGCCCATCACCGCCATCTCGGCGCTGGGCCACGCGACGTTGTGGTCCCCACGGATGTGCTTGCTCGACATGACGTCGTAGGCGCCGCCGTACGCCTTGCGCACCACGACGGTGAGCTTCGGCACGGTGGCCTCGCAGTACGCGTAGAGGAGCTTCGCGCCGTGACGGATGATCCCGCCCCACTCCTGTCGCGTTCCGGGCAGGAACCCGGGCACGTCCTCGAAGGTCACGATCGGGATATTGAAGGCGTCGCAGAACCGCACGAAGCGTGCGCCCTTCACCGAGGAGTCGATGTCGAGCACGCCGGCCAGCACCTTCGGCTGGTTGCCCACGATGCCGACCGTCCGCCCGTTGAGCCGCGCAAAGCCCACGACGATGTTGGGAGCGAAGTGCTCGTGCACCTCGAAGAAGTCGCCGTGGTCCACCACGCGCCGCACCAGGTCCTTCATGTCGTAGGGCTTGTCGGGGGCGTCGGGCACGAGCGTCGCGAGCGCGGGGTCGCGCCGCTCGACCGGGTCGCTGCAGGCGACGCGCGGCGGCTCCTCGACGTTGTTCGCGGGCAGGAACGAGAGCAGCCGCTTGACGTGGCGGATGCAGTCGGCGTCGTCCTTCGCGGCGAAGTGTGCGACGCCGCTCTTGGCGTTGTGCGTCATCGCGCCGCCCAGATCCTCGAACGAGACCTCCTCGGAGGTCACGGCCTTGATCACGTCGGGGCCGGTCACGAACATGTAGCTCGAGCCCTCGACCATGATGGTGAAGTCGGTGATGGCGGGCGAGTACACCGCGCCGCCCGCGCACGGGCCGAGGATGGCCGAGATCTGCGGCACCACGCCCGAGGCGAGCGTGTTGCGCAGGAACACGTCGGCGTAGGCGCCGAGCGAGCTCACGCCCTCCTGGATGCGCGCTCCTCCCGAGTCGTTGAGCCCGACGACCGGGGCGCCGTTCTCCATCGCGAGGTCCATGATGGAGCAGATCTTCCGGCCATTCGCCTCGCTCATGGTGCCGCCGAAGACCGTGAAGTCCTGGGCGAAGACGTAGACCATCCGGCCCTCGACGGTGCCCCATCCGGCCACCACGCCGTCGCCGACGATGCGCTTCTTCTCCATCCCGAAGTCGTGCGAGCGGTGGGTGACGTAGGTGCCGATCTCTACGAACGACCCGGGGTCCAGCAGCAGCTCGAGTCGCTCGCGGGCGGTCAGCGCCCCGCGCGCATGGAGCTTCGCGACGCGCTCGGACCCTCCGCCGGCCAGCGCCTGCTCCCGGCGCCTCCTCAGCTCGGCGAGACGTTGCTCTCGGTTCACGGGTTCCTCCTCCCAGAGGGACACGACGGCCGGCGAAGGGTAGGGACCGCGCGGGTGCTGGTCAAGGTCGCACGGCGCGCTGCAGGGGAGGACCCAGCGTGCCGATAACCTCGTGGCCCTTCTCCAATCTCTGGCTCGCCTCGCCCCCGGAGGGACCCGCATTGCTCGGCGGCTGGCCTCACAGCATCGTCTTCGTCGTCCTGCTCTGCGCGCTCGTGGACTTCGTGAAGCTCCTGGTGGAGCTGCTCGGGCGCAGCGAGGAGCGGCGGTTCACGAGCGATCCCTCGCTCGTGACCGCGGTCATCGCGTGCCGCAACGGCGCGGACGAGCTGCCCGGCACCATCGCCGAGCTGCGCAAGTTCCTCCCGGCGGACCGCATCCTGGTGGTGGACGACGGCAGCACGGACGGCACCTCGCGGGTGGCGCGCGACCTGGGATGCGACGTGCACCGCTTCGAGAAGTGCAAGGGCAAGGCGTCGGCCATCAACTACGCGGTGTGGCGCGTGCGCACGCCGCTCACGCTGCTGCTCGACGACGACACCCGGCTGGGCGGCGCGCGCATCCCGACCTCGCTGATCGCGGAGGACGGCCACGACGCCGTCGCCTTCCACGTGCTGCCCGACCGGCGAAACCGCGGCGGCGCCCATGGGAACAACTTCCACGGCCGGCTGCAGCGCTACGAGTACGGCAAGAGCATGGAGATCGGGAAGCGCTTCCACGACGTGACGCACTCCGTGAGCTGCGTCTCGGGCGCGGCCGGACTGTTCCGCACCGAGGACCTCCACCGCTTCCACCACGCGCACACCGGCGTGTTCCAGGGCGAAGACCTGCAGCGCACCATCATCCGGCTCCTGAACGGCGGCACCGTCGTGTTCGCCAACGAGGCGGTGTGGACCGTGGCGCCGTGGACCTTCCGCCAGTGGCTGCGCCAGCGCCTGCTGGGCTGGTACCCGGGGCTCTACCACCAGGTCTTCAACTTCGCGCGCCTGATGGTGCGGCGTGGGGTGGCGTGGCGGCTGCGCTACGAGATGGCCTACAACCTCTACACGGTGGTGAGCGACCCGCTCAAGGTATGGTCCATGGTGGCCATCGCGGTGACCCCGGCGCTGCACTGGTGGGCGCTGGTGATCTACCTCCTGTACCTGGCGTTCGAGGTCTATCCGTGGGTGGTGGTGCGCATCCCGGGCGATGCCCGGCGCGCGCCGCTGCTCGTGCTGCTCGTCTACCCGCTCTACGGTGCGCTCAACACCGTGCTGCGCTTGCTGGCGCTGTTCACGTGGGCCTGGTTCCGGTTCGTCACCGGCTCCATGCGGCCGCGCCGCGGACCGAAGGACCGGATCGCATGAAGAAGATTGTGGGCGTCATCGCAGTGGCCGTTCTGGCGTGGGCCGGGCCGGCGCCGGCCGGAGCGCCGGTCGTGGGCGGGCAATACCGCTACTGGGCGTTCAGCAACCACAACGACCTGCGCGACGTGCTTGCGTACTGGGCTCCCGGGCCGTTCCACGTCCAGCTCGAGGCCTGGGACTTCGTGCGCGGCAACGACCAGTTCCGCCCCGAGGTCGGGATCCACCTGCGCGACGCGCGGCGCTCGGTCTACACCGTGCAGTGGCGGCACGAGCGCAGCCAGGAGCGCTTCTGGCTCGGCACCGACCAGGTGCTGTCGGATCATGTGGTGGGGCGCGCCCAGGTGAGCCCGATCGTGACCGGTGACTCGACCTCGTGGGTCTTCGACGCGGGGCTCGACTGGTACTGGGCCTCGTACGACTTCGTGCAGGCGACGGTGATCCGCGACCCGCGCGAGGGCGGACTGTGGGTGGTGCCGCTCCGGGTCCGCCTCGCGAACGAGCGGAACGACTGGCTCCAGCTCACCTTCGCTCCGGCCAGCCGCCGCACCGTCGGCTGGGCCGTGGACGCCAAGCTCCGCTGGCTGCGGCTCGGGGTCGAGCGCAACAACCGCTACGACTTCACCCGCCTCGACAACACGGTCTACACCGTGGGCTTCGAGGCGCCCCTGCGGCGCGCCGAGTAGAGCGCCGCCGGGCGGCGGCCCCGCCCGGACGCCTGCTCCGCGCCCGCGGGCTGCGGCGGAGGCGCGGCTGCGTCCCCCCCGCGCGCCCGCCCTCCCGCGCCGGGCCTCAAGCCCTGCCCGGAGCGTCCTGGTAGCGGGGCAGGGTGAAGGAGAATGTGGCTCCTTCACCCTCCTTCGCCTCGGCCCACACCTCGCCGCCGTGGCGGCGCACCACGCGCTGCACCAGCGCGAGCCCGACGCCGGTGCCCTCGAACTCGTGGGTGGCATGGAGCCGCTGGAACGCGCCGAACAGACGGTCCACGTAGCGCATGTCGAAGCCCACGCCGTTGTCGCGCACGTAGTAGACGATCCGCGATCCCTCGTCGCGCGCCCCGACCTCGACGAGGGCGGAGCTGCGCCCGCGGGTGAACTTGAGCGCGTTGTCGAGCAGATTGACGAGCACCTGCCGGATCATCGCCCGGTCGGCGCGCACCGGCGGCAGCGCGCCCAGCAGCAGCTGCACGTCGCGCCCGGGCTCCTCGGCGCGCAGCTCGCGGAAGACCTCACGCGCCAGGTCGTCAAGGTCCACCGTGGTGGCGTGCACCTCCTGCCGCGCGGCCCGCGCGAACGCCAGCAGGTCGTCGATGAGCTGCGACATGCGCGCCGCGTTGGTACCGACGACCTCGAGCATCCGCAGCACCTCGGCGTCGAGCCTGGCGCCATGGTCCTCGCGCAGGATGCGCGCGAAGCCGCCGATCGCGCGCAGCGGGGCGCGCAGGTCGTGCGAGACCGAGTAGCTGAAGGTCTCGAGCTCGCGGTTCGCCGCCTGCAGGTCGGCCGTGCGGTCGGCCACGCGCCGCTCCAGCTCCTGCGTGAAGCGGCGCATCGCCGCCTCGTTGCGCAGCCGCTCGGTGACGTCCACGGCGAGCACCAGGCGCGCCGGGCGACCCGCGAAGGTCATGGCGTTCGAGGTGATCTCGACGTCGATGGCGCTGCCGTCCCTGCGAACGTGCCGCCACACCCCGGCGATCGAGCGCTCCCCGTGGGACGCGGCGACGGCGGCCTCCAGCCGGGGAGCGTCTTCCGGCGGGCGGATGTCGGCCAGCTTCATCGCGAGGAATTCCTCGCGCGACCAGCCATAGCGCCGCACCGCGGCGTCGTTGACCGACAGGAAGCGCGTGGTCTCGAGGTCGAACACCCACATCGGCAGCGGGTTGGTCTCGAACAGCTCATGGTAGAGGCGCTCGCGCTCCTGGAGCTCCGACGTGCGGCGCTCGAGCGCGGCGGCCATGTGGTTGAACGCGTCCGCGAGCTGGCCCAGCTCGTCCGGCGAACGCACCGGGGTGCGCCTCGACAAGTCCCCCGCGCTGAGCGCGACCGCGTCGGCGGTGAGCGCGCGCAGCGGCCGGGCCAGCACGCCCGCGAGGAACCCAGCCAGCACCAGCG
>CAYHRW010000028.1:4892-17826 GCA_964359105.1 uncultured bacterium | reverse complement strand
CTCACCGGTGGCCCTCCACGAGGTGCGAGCCGGTCACGTCGAAGCGCCCGGCCGGCCGTCCGTCCAGCATCCACGCGAAGTCCTCCCCCGGCAGGTCGGCGAGGAACTCGCCGTGCCACGCGCCCTCCGGCGCGACGGGACCGGCGGTGAAGCGGTCCTGGTAGCCAGCGAGCGTGAGCGTCACCGCGCGGTCGCCGCGGTTCAGCACGGTGAGCAGCACGCGGACCCCTTTGGGCACGCTCACGACGCCGGGCTCGAGCGCGCCGCCGCGCACCACCAGCGTGAGCGGCGTGGCGGGTGCGGCCGCCGCCGCGACCTGGCGCGCGGCCTCGCGGCGCGGCAGCCGGGCGAGCAGGCTCACCAGCAGCGCGAGCGCGAGTGCGGTCAGGAAGAGCCCGCGGTAGGAGCGCATCACTTCACCCTCGCCGCCTTCGCCGCGACGAACGCGGCGAGCCGGTCCACCCTGCCCGCGGTCCGCGTGGCGATGCTGTCGGCCGCCGCGCGCGCGAGGAACGCGGCGTAGCCGCCGCCCATCGGCGTGGGGAACGAGCCCTTCACCACCCACAGCGAATCGGCGGCGTGCAGGGTCTCCGTGTCGTAGTCGGCGAGGAAGGCCGCGCCACCAGGCGTCTCGACCGCGTCGCCGATCAGGCACTCGATCGCGTCGTAGACGCGCCAGCCCCGTCCCACCTGACGCTCGCAGGCGAAGGCAAGGTCGTCCGCCTTCATGCCACAGGTCGCGCAGGGCGTGCCGCGGGCGATCGGCAGCGGTCCGGCGCGGCGGCCGCAGTCCGTGGTGACGAGCGCGAGCGACAGCGCGACCAGGAACGCGATCCACCCCGTCCGGTCAACCCTCACGGCGCTCTCCCTTCACCACCGCGAGGAAGATCTCCTCGAGCGTCGGGCGCTGCTGCTCGAACGCACGCACTCCCACGCCCGCGGCGCGCAGCGCCTCGAGCGCCTCGAGCCCGCGACCGTTCTCGCCCTCGATCGCCACCGCGTGGTCGCCCACGCGCTCGAAGCGGAAGCCGCGCGCGGCGAGCGCCGCGGCCGCCTCTTCCGGGTCCTTCGGCTCGATCAGCAGGCGCGTGGCGCTCATCTGGCGGCGGCGCAGGTCGTCGAGCCGCTCGAGCGCGGCGCGGCGCCCGCCCACCAGGATCAGGACGCGGTCGGCGATGCGCTCCACCTCGGCCAGCAGGTGCGAGCACAGCAGGATGGTCTTGCCCTCGCGGCGCAGCTGCTCGAGCAGCGAGCGGAACTCCCAGGTGGCCTCGGGGTCGAGGCTCGCGGTCGGCTCGTCCAGGACCAGCAGCGCCGGGTCGCCGAGCAGCGCCTGTGCCAGCGAGAGCCGCTGCGTGTAGCCGCCCGACAGCTCGCTGACGCGGCGCGCCGCCAGCTCCGCGAGCCCCACGCGCGCCAGCGCCCCGGCCACCGCCTCGTCCCCGAGGCCGCGCAGCGCGGCGAAGAAGCCGAGCACCTCGGCCACGGTGCGGCCGGTCGGGAACTCGACGCGCTGCGGCACGTAGCCGAGGTCGCGGCGCGCCCGCGGGTCGCGCGGCGGGAGCCCCCGCGGGCCCACCGCCACCGCGCCGGCGTCGGGCCGCACCAGCCCGAGCAGGACCTTGAGCGTGGTGGTCTTGCCCGCTCCGTTCGGGCCGATCAGGGCGAAGGTCTCGCCCGGCTCGACCTCGAACGACAGGCCGTCCACCGCGGTGACGGCGCCGTAGCGCTTGACGAGGTCGCGGATGCGGATCACCGGCCGCTCCCCCGCCGCGTGAGCCCGAAGACGCCGGCGCCGAGCAGGCCGCCGAAGCCGAGGAGCGCGCCCCACGCGGGCGCGGGCGCCGGCAGCGGGGCGTGCGCCGCGGTGGCCGCCGCGTGCAGCGGCGCCACCAGCGGGAAGCGGTCCACCGCCTCGCTCGCGCGCAGCGCCGGGAACACGCGCTCGGCCACGCCCAGCGCCGCGACCGCCGGGCTCTTCGCCAGCACCGAGAGGTCCGGATACTGCTTGGACAGGAACGCGAAGGTGGAGACCGGCGACCAGGGCGCGTCGCTCACGCCGTCGCCGTCGAGGTCGTAGGCGGTGTTCTCGCTCCAGTAGTTGCCGCGCCGCCCGTCGTCGAAGCGGTTGTCGGTGCGCCTCATGTCGAGCGCGACCGGATAGTCGTCGTTGACGAAGGAGTTCCCGGCGAAGACGTTGCCCGCGCACGACGAGTAGAGCAGCACTCCCCAGCCGTTGTCCTGGACCAGATTCCCGTGGAGCCGGTTGCGGTTCGAATTGTCCATGAATATCGCGATGGTGTTGTCCACCAGCCGGTTGTCCGTGAACCGGCCGTCCGAGCAGTCGCGCAGCAGCAGGCCGTACGTGCGGGGTCCCCGGTTGTGCTGGAACAGGTTTCCCGAGACGTCCAGATGGTTCGAGAACATGATGGCGCAGCCCGCCACGTTGTGCGCGAACGTGTTCCCGGTGAGCCTGCCGGCCTGGCAGTACATGGTGTGGAAGCCGTAGCGGCCGTTGCCTTCGAGGCGATTGTCCTCGGCCCGCGCGCCGTCGGCGAACGACAGGTAGACGGCGTCCATGAAGCGCGAGACCCGGTTGCGCGCGAGCCGCGCGTCGCGCGTGTACCACAGGTGGATGCCGTTGCCCTCGCCGGTCTCGGTCATGGGCGGCACGCGCCCGGAAAGCTCGCAGTCCTCGACCGCGATGCCGTCGGAGCGTTCGGCGTAGATCCCGTAGAGCACGTCGCTCGCGCGCACCCGCCGCACCCGCACGCCGGGGGCGCTCAGCACCCGGACGCCGCTGTCGATGGTGATGACGCGCCGGCCGCTCGCGCGCACCGCGAGGTCCTCGAGCACGGCGCCCGCCGCGGTGATCTCGATCACCGTGCCGCGCCCGCCGCCATCCACGATCGCCCCCGGCTCGCCGCGCAGCGTGATCGCGCACTCGACCCGCACCGGCCCGGCGTGGGTGCCGGAGGCTAGCACCAGCGTGTCGCCGGGCGCTACGGCCGCGAGCGCCGCGGCGAGCGCGCCGCCGGACGCGGCCACGCGCACGGTGAGCGCCGTGGCCGGCGCCGCGGCCACACCCAGCGAGGCCGCGAGGAGCAGCAGCACGGTCCGCACGTCTAGGCGCGTCCCTTCGCGGCCGCGGGCGCGGCGCGCCGAGCGGCGCGCCACTCGAGGAACAGGATCAACGGACCGAGCAGCCACACCACGGCGAGCAGGATGGACCCCGGCCCCGGCATGCTCAGCACCTTGAAATTCGCCATCTGCTTGAACCCGATGAGGGGTGGCGTGAACAGCGGTAGCTTGATCGCCGCGCGCGGGTCCAGGTTGTGGCCGTACTCCCACAGCCAGCGCGCGTAGTCACTGAACATGTAGATCGCGAACCCGGTGAACACCTGCCAGCCGAGGATCCCGATCCAGCGCCGGTTCGCCAGCGCCCCGATCAGGGCCATCACCCCGAACAGCGTCAGCGCCAGTGGCAGGTACTTGAACTCGTGGAAATCGCTCGCGGCGATCGCTTTCATGCCCACGTAGTGGTTCAGCGTGTTGATGTTCTGGAGGTCGCCCTTGATGTCGTTGGCGTAGATCGTGAGCGTCAGGCCCTCGCGGTACTGGGGGGCCCACATCTTCATCACCCAGATCGGCAGCACCGGCATGAAGAACACCGGGATCAGCACCAGCGCCGCGATCCCGATCAGCTTCCGTTCCGTGGATCGAAACCGGTCAAACAGGTAGTGCAACGAGGTTTCCTCCCGGCGGCGCGGGCCGGGGACTCTCCCCGGCCC
The DNA here is from genome assembly GCA_964359105.1 of uncultured bacterium. Lineage (GTDB taxonomy): Bacteria > Eisenbacteria > RBG-16-71-46 > RBG-16-71-46 > RBG-16-71-46 > JACRPT01. The sequence continues at coordinate 14,035 of CAYHRW010000028.1, read as the reverse complement.
GCGTGCCCGCGCATCCTACTGGTGACGCATCAGCGCCGCCACCTCCGCCACCCGGTTCGCGTCCGGCCGCTGCACCGCGGCGATCTTCGCGCCCGCCGGGGCGACCTCGAGGTAGCCCTGCATCTCCTGGTGGAGCGCGCTGCAGAAGTTCGAGCAGTAGAACGGCGTGATGCCGGGCTTCTCGGCCACCCAGCGCATGGTCTTGGTCTCGCCCGGCTCGATCTGCATGTTCTTGCTCGACCACGAGATCCCGAAGCCGTGCGCGATGTCGTCGTCCTGCTCGACGTTGGTGACGTGGAAGTACACGGTGTCGCCCTGGGCCACCCGCACGATGTCGGGCGTGAAGTGCGAGCGCACCACGATCATGTACGCGTCCACGCGCTTGCCCTTGCGCTCGATGCGCGCGTCCTCGGCCTTCTTGACCGCGTAGGGCTTCTCGTTCTGCTCGAGCGGGTAGACGGTGAAGGGCTTGACCTTGTCGGCCTTGATCATCTGCGCGTAGTGCGGCTCGAGATAGGTCGGGAAGTCGTAGAGCAGTTCCATCTTCGGCCCGCGCAGGTCGATGAGCTGCGCCGCCTCCGGGTGCGTGGGGCCGACCGACAGGTAGCGGTCCTTCGAGAGCTTGTTCAGCGCCACGATGTACTCGCCGGTCGGGTGCCGCGTGTCACCCTCGGAGGCCATCAGGTGGCCGATCGAGTAGTACACGTCGATCTTGTCCGGCACGTCCCACGGTGCGCCGACCTTCCACTTCGCGATCTGCGAGTCGAGGAACAGCGAGGTGTACGCGTAGCCCTTGTCGTCGAACTGGGTGTGGAGGGGCCCCAGGCCGACCGGGACCTTGGCCTCGAGCACGTCGTCGTACGGCAGCACCGGGATGCCGCCCTTCTCGCCCTCGAACTTCTTCGCCGCGATCGCGTCCAGCATCTTCTTCGTGCTGAACACGCTCACCTCGGCCTGGAGCTTGCCCGAGACGCAGATGTACTCGCCGCTCGGGTTCACGTCCACGCCGTGCGGGCTCTTGGGCACCGGGATCAGGTAGATGATGCCCGGGACCTCGGCCGGGTCGAGCACCGGGGCGCCGCCGATGGTCTTCGCCTTGCCGGCGTCCACCGCCTGCTGCGCCTCCTGCCAGTTCACCGCGGCGACGTAGTCCATCTCGTTCTGCGACGCCTTCACCTCCAGCGAGTCGTAGGCCTCCTCGCTGTTGTAGCAGGTGAAGAACTGCCAGCCCATGCTCGGGCCCTTCCCGGCGTCGGAGAGATCCCAGTCGAACGGCGGGGTCTGGATCTCGAAGCCGAGCGACATGACGCCTTCCTTGCTCACCTTCACACCCGCGATCACGCCCTTGAAGTTCTTCTTGTAGTCCTCGATCTTGCTGTAGGAGCCAACCGGGATCGGGGTCGAGAAGCGCGACGCCGCGAAGACGTACTCGGTGTTGGGCGTGGGGAACGGGCAGGCGTGGGCGGCCGAGAGGTTCGGGATCGGCCCGAAGATCTGCTTGGTCTTGAAGTCGCCCAGGTCGATGCGCGCGATGCGCGCGTTCGGCATGTCGTTGATGAACAGCCAGCGCCCGTCGTAGTCGCCGTCGGTCTCCGAGAGGCCGGGATGATGCGCGTCGCCCCAGCTGAAGCCGCCGAGCATGGCCTTGGATTCCTCGTCCACGCCGTAGCCCACGGCCGGCTCGGGAGTGAACACCGGGATGGTCGTGATGTGGCGGCACGACGGCATGCCGTAGACGAAGATCTGTCCGGAGTGGCCTCCGGAGAGGAACGCGTAGTACGCGTCGTGCTCCCCGGGCTTCACGTACACCTTCTGGGCCGCCGACCCGGCGGCGCCGCCCTTCCCGGCCGTGGTGCAGCCGGGGATCTGCGCTCCGAGCCACACCACGGCCATCGCTGCGGCGGCGATGCTGATCCAGCGCTTCATCGTGCCTCCTCCTCTGTTTGGGGGTGGTCGCTGTTACTTGCCGGCTTCCTTGCTCTTCTTCTTGAGGAACTCGATGACCGACCTCGCCTGATCCGGCGTGAGGCCCTGCTTGGGCATCTGCAGCGCGTACGTCGCGAACAGGCTCCGCGCGATCGGGTCCTGCTTGACCATGAGGTCCGGGTGGAGGATCTGCCATTCCATCCAGCGCGCGGTGCGCCGCATCGCGACACCGTTGAGGTCGGGGCCCGAGACCCGCGTGCCGAACGCGTGGCAGGCCGTGCAGCCCTTGGTCTTGAACAGGCCCTCGCCCTGCACGGCGAGCGCCTCGTCCGTCGGGCTCTCTCCGGCGCGCGGGCCGGCGTCGAGGTCGGCTGGCACTGTGTCCGTGCCCGGCGCCGCCGCCGGAGGAGGTGCGGTGGCGCTCGTGTCCTCGGCCTTCTTCCCGCCGCACCCGGCGGCGGCCAGGGCGAGGAGCAGTACGGCACAGACGAGCAAGTTGCGCTTCATTCGGATCTTCCTCTCAGGCGCCCGCGAGGGGCGCCGCTGGTGGTCCGCCCGCGCCGGAGTCCATCCGGTCCGCGAGCGCCTGGAGCTCCCCGGGCGCGAGCACGTGCTCGGCCACGCGGAACACCACGGCTTCTTCCTTGCGGATGTGGATGCGGAGCAGGTCCACGAAATCGCGGATCTGCACGGCGAGCTGCTCGTCCCGCTCGGGCGAGCCGGGGCGGCGCAGCAGGTCGGCCAGCATCGCCAGCATGCTGCGCAGCTCCTGGTGCTCGACGCGCAGCGCGGCGACGGGGTCCAGCGTCTCGGGCAGGGTGCGCGTGAGCGCCGGGAACAGCACTTCGTCCTCGGCCACCATGTGGGTGTCGAACTGGCGCTCGAGCATCCGCACGACGTCGTCCAGCATGCGCTCGAGCGCGGCACCCGCCGGCTCCGCGTCTCCCAGACCCGCCGCGACCTGCTCGAGTTCCTCGATCTCCGCGAGCACCCGCTGGTGGTCACCGCGCATGCGCTCGAAGACGGTGTTCGGGTTCATCGGCCCCCTCTCGGGGCGGGCCACCGTGGTCCGTTTCCCCTGAAGCAGTTTCGCCGAGGGCCGGGCCCACGGGCATGACGGGCGTCAGCGAGGGTGCGGAAAACCCGGGGAGCGCGGAGCAGGGTGAAGCTGCTGAGGCTCATGGGATTGGGCACGCAGCCGCCGGTACCATATGATGCCCGTCATACCCCCGTCCAGTGGAGGCGCCCGCGTGCCGTCCGACATCCGTTCCGAGCGCATCCAGGCCGCGGTCCGGTCGCTGCCGGTGTTCCGCGGGCTCGCGCCCGAGGACCAGCGCCGGCTCGCCGAGCTGGCGACCCTGCGCGACTTCCAGCGCGGCGACTTCGTCTGGCGCGAAGGGGACCCCGCCGAGTTCCTGACGATCATCGTGCGCGGGCGGGTCAAGATCGTACGGCACGCCGAGCAGGGCGACATCATCCTCGAGCTGTTCGGCGAAGGCGAGCCGGTGGGCGCGATCGCGGTCTACAACTACATGCCCTACCCCGCGAGCGCGGTGTGCCTGGAGCCTGTGACGCTGCTCATGCTGCCGCGCCGCGACTACTTCGAGCTGCTCGACCGCAACCCCGGCTTCGCGCGCGCCGTCATCCGCGAGCTCACCAGGCTCACCGTGGCGCTCACCCGGAAGATCGAGGAGATGCGCGGCCAGCGCGTCGAGGTGCGGATCGCACAGCTCTTCCTCGGCCTCGCCGAGCGCATGGGACGCGAAGGGAAGGACGGCATCGAGATCCCGCTCCAGCTCACGCGCCAGGAGGTCGCCGACCTGGTGGGCACCACGGTGGAGTCGGCGATCCGCGTGCTCTCGCGCTGGGGGCGCGAGGGCGTGCTCATCACCGGGCGGGGACGCTTCGTCATCCCCTCGCACGACCGGCTGCGCGAGGTGGGGGAAGCCCCGGGCGAGCGGGCGTGAATGCCGACGGGCCCGGCCGGAGCCGGGCCCGTCGCACTCCCCGCTACCGGTTCGCGGTCACTTCACCAGCACCAGCGTGCGGGTGAAACGACCCTGATCCGTGATGAGGCGGGCGTAGAACAGCCCGGGCTTCAGCAGCTGCCCGCGCGCGTCGGTCCCGTCCCAGCTCAGCCGGTAGACGCCGGGCTCCTTCGAGCCCTTCAGCACCGTCCTCACCCGCCGGCCGTCCACCGAGTAGATCGCCAGCTCCACCGGCCCGCCCTGCGCCAGGCTGAAGGAGAGCGTGGTGCTCTGCCCGAACGGGTTCGGCTTCGCCGGCGCGAGTGCGGTCACCGCCGGCCTCACCGGCGTGGCGCCCGTCGCCAGATCCACCGGGCGGTTCTCGGTGTCGCGGCCTTCCAGCGAGGCGATCGCGATCCTCGGGTCGCCCGGGCTGATGACGCGGAACGTCACCGTCGCCAGCACCCCATCGCCGCCCAGACCCTGGCCGCGCACGCCAAGCAGCGCCGCATCGACATCGCCGGGCTCGGCACTCAGCACCACGCCACCCTGGCGCAGCACCAGCTCACCCGGCTCCATCGACACCGGAACCACCACCGCCGCGTCCCAGCTCAGGTGCGTCGAGAGCCCCTGCAGATCCCCCGCACCCCGCATCCTGAGCGTCGCCGTGATGTCGTCGCCGGAGCGCACGGTCTCGAGCGACAGCTCGTTCCGATTCGCCACCGCCGGCACCAGTGCGAATTGCGGCATCGACACGGTGCCGTAGTTGATCGCGAACATCATCAGGTCTTCGAAGTTGACCTTGTTGTCCGTGGTCGGCCGCGCGTTCACCGAGTAGTCCGTAGTCGGCCCGACGTCCAGGTAGTTGAACGGGTCCAGGGACGCCAGCACGGCCCCGTAGTGCGCCCCCAGCAGCGAGACGTCCGCCGTGGTGACGACGTTGTTCCCGTTGCCCGCGATCACGCCGTCCGTCACGTCGCCCAGGTGGTAGTTGAGCGTGCCGTTCGTCCGGTTCGAGACCGCCGACAGGTTGCCGCAGGCATCCCTGCTGAAGGCCACGTAGTACCAGAAGTCACGGATCGCGGCGCCGATCGCGCCGAAGTCCGCGCTCAGCAGCCCGCCGTCCACCGTGTACGCCCCGAGCTGCAGCGTGGTGAGCTGGCGGAAGTCGTGGCTGTTGTTGTCCCACGGTCCGTACGCGCCGCCGTCCAAGGCGTAGCGCATGCGGCCGCCGGTGGCGACCACGGCTCCGGTCTTGTCCAGCCCGTCCTGGAACTGGACTGAGAACGTGCTCACGCTCGCAACGTCACGCTGGTCGGGCGAAGTCACGTTGCCGCTGTTGCGGTCCTCCATGGCCGTGCGCACGTTGGCGCCGTTCTTGTAGAACAGCAGGTAGGCGTTCCCGTTCACGCCCGCCGAGGGCGTGTTGAACATCCCGCTGTTGTAGCCGAACGAGGGCCCGGTGGCGTAGTCCACCCACGGCTTGTTGATGAGCCCGACCGTGAGGAACTGCCCGGCGTTGGTCGCGAAGTTCCCCGCCGCGAGCGCGGTGGTGAACGACCCGGTGATGGTGATCGTCCCGCCCTGCGGCAGCCGGAACCAGGTGATGGTCGCCAGGTTCGGGTCCATCGTCCCCGTGGGGAACCCGGTCGGCGGTCCGGGCGGCTGGTCGTGGTTGTTCTTCCCCACCGCCGTGCCGGCCATGCGGTAGGCGTAGTTGGTCCGCGGGTCCACCCAGTTGAGGCCGCTCCAGGTGCCGAAGACCTCGAGATGGCTCGCGGTGGAGATGGCCGGGCCGAGCTCGTCGGTCTGGCCGCTCGCGGTGACACCCGTCGGCGCCCACGGCGCTCCGGGCGGATAGCTCGGGGCCGCCGGTGGCGAGCCGGCGTTCGGCGCGTCGTCGTACTCGGGGTAGTTCCCGTACGGGGCGCGATACACCTCGACCGACGCCGCGTCACCCGGAGGCGTGAACGTCAGCGTGATCTTCGTTGTCCCGTCCGCGTCATTGCCCGTCTTCACCTGCGCGGCCGCCAGGTTGGCGATGGCCGCCGGCGCCGTGTTGTCTATGGTAATCGAGCCGGCCGGCCCCGGGACGGCGGTCACCGGCCCGTTGCTGCAGTCGCGCACCGTCACCGAGTTGATGGTGACCGTGCCCGTGCCGGAGGGATCGCTGCTCGCCAGGTTCAGCGTGAACAGCGTGCCGGTCCCGGTCGCCCCGCAGGGCAGGCCGAGGATGGTGCAGTCCACCGTGTAGGAGCCGCCGCCATTGGCGATGACCTCGTAATGCGTGCCACCCACGCCGCTGAGATAGGCACCCTGGACGATGCCTGCCCCGCACAGCGCCAGGTTCGCGCTCAGCGTCAGCGTCACGCTGTAGCCGCGCACCGGAGTGGTGTCGATCCGGTTGTACACGACCGGCACCTGGACGCACGGATACGTCGGCGTGATGCAGGTCGCCGGCGCCTGCGGGGTGACCTCGTCGCCCACCAGCAGGGCCTGCACGACCTCGCCCGACACCTCGGCATACTCGCCGCCGCCGTCGTTGATCACGCCGCCAGCCTGGACCTGCTCGAGCAGCCAGGAGGCGCCGCGGGCCGCGGCATGGCGCGCCACCGCGTCGGTGTGCCGCTGCCCGTACTCCATGAGGGCGAGCACGCAGTACGCCGTGGTCTGGATGTCGTTCGAATAGAACACGCCACCGTAGGACACGCCCCACGACCCGTTCGCGAGCTGGCCGTTCACCAGGGTGTCCCGCATGGCCGTCGCGAGCGCGTTGTCATCCACCCGCTGCGAGGCGTCGAAGCAGCGCAGGGCGCCCGCCACGGCGAGCTGATGCCAGTCCTGCAGGAACGCCGTCGGATCCCAGTTCGGCGTGCCCAGCAGGCCGTTCTTGTCATCCATGACGACCTGCGCGACCGAGTCCACTTCGGCCTCGTAGACGGCCGCGCTGCCGGGGAAGGCCGCGACCAGCGCCTTCGAGTCGTTCGAGAGCAGATGAACGTCCCACGGCCACAGGCCTACCTGCCCGCCGGCCGCACGCCCGTTGCGGATGGTGCGCGCCCGGCCGCCGGCACCGCCGCGCACCACCAGCTCGGTGTCGTGGCGGGCCTTGATCGTGTCCTTGAGCGCCGCGTTCCCGCTCTTCGCGGCCCAGCGGATGTAGGCGGTCGCGATGTCGCCGTCCCAGATGCGGAAGTAGGGGAAGCTGAGCAGCCCGACCCCGGGCTGCGAGATGCCGGCGAACACGTCGCCGGTCCCCGTGCCGAGCCGCGCGCTGCCCGTGAAGATGGCCGCCTCTGCGAGGCCGCGGGCGATCGGGCCGTAGAGGTTCTCGTACGAGGCGCCCGCCGGATGCTGCGTGGCGCCGGTGACGACCCAGTCCCAGCCGCCATCGTCGGCGTCGCTGTCACCCGGGTCAGCGCCGTTGCCGGCGTTGTCGCTGGTGACATCGGCCTGGATGTCGACGAGGCGGTTGCCGATCGCGAGCGCGGCAGCGACCGGGTCAGTGAACGTGCCGAAGGTCACGCTGGTGACCCCCGGCGCGCGGTGAAGCGTGGCGCGCGCGGTCTGGTCGGCGGAGGCCACGCCCGGGAACGGCTGCGCGTGAGGCGCCGCCTGTACGGCGGCTGCGGCCATAGCCAGAGCGAGCAGCGGCAGCAGGAGTCGGATACTGATGCTCTTCATGGAATGAGCCCTTTCCTCGGGGGACATGCACCGCGTATGTGCGACGGCCTGCGTGATGCACACTGCGAGCGATGGTAAGGAAGATGGGACTACATCCCGCGGCCCCAGGGCGTCGCACTTCCCGGAGTCCCGTCCGTGTCACGGACGGCTACCGGAACCGGGGGGCCAGCGCGGAGTGTGGTTCCGCGTTTCGGATGCGGCTTCGTTCGCTCTGTTCGACCACCTCCTCCGACGCCACCCGTCGCGATGGACCCGCACGGGCCGGTCGGGTGTGCGACTCCCGGCCCGTCGCAGGGCGGCGGTCTTGAGGTCCGCCGCGCCCATGCGTCACTCAGCGATAGATCGTCTTCACCTGCCCCCAGCTGGTCGCGCGCACGGCCGTGGCGGGCAGCACGTGGACCACGCCGCTCTCGCAGGCGGGAAGCGTCTGCGCGTTCTGCGAATCGCGGAAATCGACACCGCGGCAGTCTATGAGCGTCGTGCCCAGAGCCGTGGCCGTGAACGTCAAGTAGGCCAGCACGCCCGGACCGGCCGTGCTGCCGTCGAGCATCGCCGCGTCGTACCACGCGGTGTCGGCCGGCGCCACGTAGTCGGGCACCTGGTAGCCCGAATACGCACGGCCCGTGCCGGTGAGCACGTCGCCCGCCGTGATGCCCTGCAGCTGCACGATGGTCGGGGCGAAGCCGAAGACGAGCTGGTAGCCCTTGAGGTCCGGGAACGCCGTGGTCACGACCCGCAGCGTGATCACGTCACCGATCGTCACGCTGGTGTCCGCCGGGCTCACCGAGACGACCGTGGCTCGGGACGCGGGCGCGGCAAGCACAGCCAGTGCCGTCAGCAGGCCGAGGAAGACCCGGGGAGCGCGCGAGGGGTTGCGATTCATGGTTCGGTTCCTTTCGGGGATCCCGGTGGAAGTGGTCATGGCAGCAACGCGATCCGGCGCGTCACGGTCCACCCGGCGACGTCGAGCGTCACGAAGTAGACTCCGGCCGGCAGCCTGGTACCCGTGTCGTCGCGGCCGTCCCACGCGACCGTGCGCGTGCCCGCTGCGAACCAGCCGCCGCCCAGGCGGCGCACGGCGCGCCCCTGCAGGTCGCGCACGACGAGGCCCTGCCGGCCGGAGCGGTCGGCGGCGATCGCGAGGAGCAGGTTGCCGCGGCCGGGATTTGGCGCGGCCCTGAGCGCGATCCGCGCAGGCAGCGGGTCGTCCACCGCGACCGGGGCGGGCATGCCAATCCCGATGACGGCGTTGGTCGAGTGCACCGGGTTCACGTAGAGCCCGGCGTTGTAGAACTGGAGCCCCGGCAGGAACCGCACCGCGGTCGCCTGCGGCGTGCTCGAGGCGCGGAAGTGGAGCCGGTAGAGCTGTCCCGGGCCGGGCAGCGAGAGGCCGTTGCACAGCAGCACGTCGGTGATGGTGTCGGTGTCGGCACCCGCGCGGAAGATGTGGAAGGTGCTTCCGCACGCCTCCTTCATGTACGAGCCTTCCTGGAGCGAGACCGGGGACAGCTGGATGAACGTCAGCGCCGCCGGGTCGTAGCCGATGACCGCGTCGAAGCCGTTGAA
>CAYHRW010000028.1:0-4792 GCA_964359105.1 uncultured bacterium | reverse complement strand
GGATGAACGTCAGCGCCGCCGGGTCGTAGCCGATGACCGCGTCGAAGCCGTTGAACGCCGAGCCGGCCTGCGTGCATTGGATGTAGAGGTCGAACTCCGCGCCCGGCGACACCGAGAGCCCGTTGGGGATGAGCGCCACGGTGACGCCCTGCGCGCGGACAGGGGCCGGGGTCCCGATCAGCGCCGCGCAGAACGCGGCCGCGACCAGTGACGCCTTCGGTGACCACGCCAGGTTCATCTGCTCTCCTCCAGCCGCGAGCGGCGGTCGGCGGGTGCTCCCACGGGCCGGCCGCCGCGTGAATGACTCATCTCAGATACACCAGCGTCCGCGTGAAGCGGCCCTGCGCGGTCGCGAGGTGCGCGTAGTACACACCCGCCGCCATCGCATCGCCCCGGTCATCACGGCCGTCCCACATCATGCGGTACTCGCCCGGCTCGCGCGTATCGCGCCCGAGCGTGCGCACCCGGCGGCCGTCCACCGAGAAGATTGCCAGGTCCACCGGACCGCCACGAGACAGGCTGAAGGCGATCGCCGTGGTCTGGCGGAACGGGTTCGGCGTCGCCAGAGCGAGGCGCGTGACGGTCGGGACGAGCGGCAACGCCCGCTCCGAAGTCGCGATCGAGACCTTGTGGTTCCTCGCGTCCCGCCCGTCCACCGAAGCGATCCGGATCATCGGGTCGCCCGCGGCGAGCGTGCGGAAGGTGACCGTGGCCATCGGGCCCTCGCCCGCGAAGCCGCGACGTCGCAGACCGAGCATCGCCGCGTCCACCTTGCCCGGCGCGGCCGACAGCACCACACCGCCCTGCCGCTCGACCAGCTCACCCGCCACGGTGTTCACCGGCGTCACCACCGCGGCATCCCACGACAGCGTCGTCGAGAGGCCCTGCACGCGGCCGGTGCCCCTGAGCAGCAGGCTCACCGTGACGCTCGCGGCGGCCGCCACCCGCTCCGGAGCCTCGAGGACCACCTCGTCGGCGTCCGCCAGCGTCACCGGCTCGAGATCCGCCTGGGGAGCGCCCGTCAGGTCGTAGTTCATGGCGAACATCACCAGGTCCTCGAAATCGATCGCGTTGTCCGTGCCGGGACGCGTGTCCACCGAGTAGTCGAGCGTCGGGCCCACGTCGAGGTAGTCGTACGGAGCGACGGAGCCGCCGAAGAGCCCGTAGTGGGCGCCCAGCTGCGACACGTCGGCCGAGTTGACCAGGTTGTCACCCGTTCCGGGCGTCGTCCCGTTCGTCACGTCGCCGAGGTGGTAGTTGAGCGTGCCGGCGCTGCGGTTGGACGCCGCCGACATGTTGGCGCCGGCGCCGTGCACGAAGGCGACGTAGTAGTAGACGTCGCGGCCCGTCACCTCGTCGGTACCGGCCGGCGCCGTGACCCCCGTGAGCGCCCAAGGCGCACCCGGCGGGTAGGACGGTATGGCCGGCACCAGCCCGCCCGCATCGTCGTACTCGGGGTAGCCGCCGAAGCTGGCGCGGAAGACCTCCACGGTCGTCCCGCTCCCGGTGGCGGTCCACGACAGCAGGACCCTGGTCGTGCCGTCCGCGTCGTTGCCGCTCTTGACCTGCGTCGCGGCCAGATCGGCGATCACCGGGATGCTGACCTCGTCCACCGTGATCGTGATCCCGGCATCGGTGTTCGTCACGCCGTCACTCACCCGCACCGAGAACGCGTAGACGCCCGGCCCCTGTGCCTCGGTCGGCGTCCAGCTGAAGACGCCCGTGCCCGGGTCGATCGCAGCGCCCGTCGGCCCACCCACCAGCGAGAAGGTCAGCCCCTGCGCCGGGATGTCCGCATCCGTCGCGGCAGCGGTGAAGCCGTACGCTACCAGCTCGGCGATGGTCACGGTCGCCGGCACGCCGGAGAGGGTCGGTGCCGCGTTCACCTCGTTCACGTGGATGGTGATGGTCTCGGAATCGTCCAGCGGCGGCGTGCCGTTGTCCGTGACGCGAACCGTCACCGGATGGTCGCCCGGCCCTTGCTCCTCCATCGGCGTCCAGGTGAACACGCCCGTCACCGGGTGGATCGAGGCTCCGGCCGGCGCGCCCGGGTCCAGCGAAAACGTCAACGTCTGCGGCGGCGTGTTCGCGTCGGCCGCGGTCGCGGTGAAGGTCAGCAGCGAGAGCTCATCCACCGTCCTGTTCCCGATCGCCGCCAGCACCGGCGCCACGTTGGTCTCGACGACGAAGTCGGCGTGGATCGTGTGGTCGGCGTTCACCGGTGGGAAGACGTAGGTGGTGACCGCGCCGACCGAGCCGCCGTCCACCTTCACGTCGAGCACCTGGTAGCCCGGATCCGCCGTGATGGTGAACGTCGGCGTGTCGCCGGGGCCCACCGTCACCGCGCCGCTCGGGGAGATGCTCCCGTGAAGTCCCGCGCTGGCCGTGATCGTGTAGCTGGTGGGCTCGCCGATGGCGAAGTCACTGAGCGTCGTGATACCCAGAGCCTGAGTGTAGGTCGGCGCACGCAGGCCGGGCCGCGGGTAGGACCAGCCGCCGGCGTACCTGCCGACGATGAACCTGGATGGATCGGCACCGCCGTCTAGATCGACGGGGTCGAAGTTGAGCTTGGCCGAGCAGGAGTCGAAGACCACTCCGGAGTTGGTGAAGGTCCAGTAGCGGTTGACGCTCTTCCCGCTGTTGATGTTCGAGGAGCCGATCTGCGGATGCTCCGCGGTGGTCGTGCGCGCGACGAGATCGCCGGCCATGGTGACGTTCGAGAACGCGAGGTCCACCGGCGTGAAGCGGGTGGCGTCGCCGATCTCGAAGCTCGGCGAGGCCGCGCCGGCGGAGATGCGCTTCTGCAGGTTGCCGGTGACGTGGCCGCTGGTATGCGTGACGGTCCCACCGTCAGCGATGGCCACCTTGTAGGGGCCGGTCGTGATGTTGCCGGCGGTCAGCTTCAGCCTGCTGACCGGCAGGTCCTTCCAGAGCGTCACCCCCGCCGGGTTGCCGATCTCGAGGGTCTGGGAAGGCCCGAACGTGAGGGCCCCACCGCCACCGATGGTCTGCGCCGCCGCGCCGTTCAAGGTGGCCGTGCCCGTGCCATCGAAGGCGAGCGTCTGGCCAGCGCTCACCGCGATGTTGCCGCGCACGCTGACCGGTCCCCACAGGCCCAGCTTGAGGATGCCCATGGTGACCGTCAGGTTGTCGATCGAGCACGGGTCGCCCCCGAACGCGTTCACGGTAGCCCCGGGCGCGGTCATCTCGAAGTTGCCGTAGGTGCGGCCCGAGAACGACAGGCCGAGCCCGGAGGACTGCCCGTAGCGGTACGTGCTGCCGGCCTGGAAGACGACCTTCGAGTCGGGCGGAGGCAGCGCGAAGGGGTCGGAGCCGGCATCGGACCTGAACACCGATCCGCTCGAGAAGACGGCGACGTTGGGAGCACCGCTGCTCGTGAAGATGTTCCCTGTGCATCCGAAGTCCTGCGTCACGACGGAGCCGTTGCCGAAGACGATCGCGCCCGCATCGCTGGCAGTCAGTCTGTGGGGAGCCTCCCGGAGGCTCATCGAGCCGCCGATACTGCCGGTGGCCCCGGGGCCGAGGGAGATCGTGAGGGGGCTCGGACCGCGGGCGTTGAGCGTGCACCCGGCGGGCACGCTCAGGTCCGTGCCGGCGCCGCCCGAGATGGTGAGCGTGTTCGTGCCCGACGCGCTCAGGTCCGCGACGGCCCCGCCCGACAGCAGGAACTGGGCGATGGTCTGGGTGGGGACGTTGTTGACGGGACCCGCGGTCCCGCTGAACTGGATGACGTCGTACGGGCCCGGCGTGGTGCGCGCGGGCGTCCAGTTGCTGGCCGCCTGCCAGTCGTTCGTGCCGCCACCGACCCAAGTGTAGACCGGCGCTACCACCTCCAGCGTGTACGGCTGGGTGCCCGTGCAGTTGTAGGCATCGCTGGCCTTCACCGTGAACGCGTAGGATCCGGTGACGCTGCAGGTGCCCGACAGCACGCCCGCCGACGTGAGATTCATCCCGGGCGGAGGCGAGCCCGTCGAGATCGAGAACGAGTACGGCGCCATCCCGCCACTGGCGGCGAGGGTCTGGCTGTAGGGCATGCCCTGCAAGGCGTTCGGCAGCGTCGGCGGTGACAGCGTGATGGTCGGGCAAGTCGTGATGTTGAGGGTGCAGGGCTGGCTGCCCGTGCAGCCATGGCCGTCGGTCGCGGTGACCGTGAAGTTCCAGGTTCCCATCGAGGACGGCACACCGGAGAGCGTTCCGCCGCTCGACAGGGTGAGCCCCGGCGGCAAGCTGCCCAGGGTCACCGCGAATGTGTAGGGCGCGGTGCCCCCGCTGGCTGTGATGGTCTGGTTGTAGGGCGCCCACTGGACGCCGTACGGCAGGCTCGTGGGCGAGAGCGTGATGGTCGGGCAGGAGGTCTCGCCCAGGGCGAAGTCCTTGCCCGCTGACAGCGGGCTGCTCACGCCCGTCACCGTGAGGCTGGTCGAGGTCCGGCCGCTGACCGTCGGATAGGTCCAGCTCGAAGTCTCGTATTGCCCCGCGATGAAGTTGTTCGGGTTGGCGCCCGGGTCCAGGTCGCCGGGCACGAAGTTGAAGGTCGCGTCGAGGCTCGGCACGGACCCGGAGTACTGCCGGAGGGCCCAGTAGCGGTTGGCGCTCCTTCCCGCGTTGATGGCGGACGACCCGATGTCGGGGTGCTCGGAGCCCACGGTCGCTGCGCGGATCGCGACGAAGGTGGGCACGCTCGGAAGGAACAGGCTCACGGGCGCATAGTTGAGCGAGTCGCCGATGTCGTACGTGAGCGTGAGGCCGGAGCCGGGATTCGCCATCCTCA
>CAYHRW010000027.1:0-17838 GCA_964359105.1 uncultured bacterium | reverse complement strand
GTAGCTCAGCTGGGAGAGCACCTCGTTCGCAACGAGGGGGTCGGCGGTTCGAATCCGCTCATCTCCACCATTCTTAATGGGCCAGGCCCAGCGCAACCCGAACTTGTGAACCCCGTCAGGACCGGAAGGTAGCAGCGGTAAGCAGGACCTCGGGAGTGCCGCTGTCCACCCTGGCCCTTTCTTTCGGGATCGCCATGGCCCATCGCGCCCTGACTCTCAAGTACCGGCCGCAGACGTTCTCCGACATGATCGGGCAGGAGCACGTCAGCCTGGTGCTCGGGCGCGCGCTGGAGAGCGGCCGCATCGCCCACGCCTACCTGTTCACCGGCGCCCGTGGCGTGGGCAAGACCACGGCCGCGCGACTTCTGGCCAAGGCGCTCGACTGCGCCAATCGCGGCACCGGCTCCGAGCCGTGCAACGCGTGCTCGAGCTGCCTCGAGATCACGAACGGCACCTCGCTCGACGTGGCCGAGATCGACGGCGCCTCGAACCGCGGCATCGCGGACGTGCAGGCGCTGCGCGAGAAGGTGCGCTTCACTCCGACCGGCGGGAAGTACCGCATCGTCATCATTGACGAGGTCCACCAGCTCTCGGGCGACGCCTTCGCCGCGCTGCTGAAGACCCTCGAGGAGCCGCCGCCGCACCTGGTGTTCATCTTCGCCACCACCGACCCGCAGAAGCTGCCCGACACCATCCGCTCGCGCACCCAGCGCTTCGACTTCTCGCGCGTGCCGCTGCGCAAGGTGGCCGACCGGCTGCTCGACATCCGGAAGCGCGAGGCCGCCGACCCGGAGGGCGTGGACTTCACGCTCGGCGAGGGCGCGGCGCTCCTGATCGCGCACAAGGGCGAGGGCTCGATGCGCGACGCGGTGAGCGCGCTCGACCAGGTGGTCTCCACCGGCGAGAGCGACATCAGCGAAGAGCTGGTGCGCCGCGTGCTCGGCATCGCGGACAAGGAGGCGTTCTTCGCCATCGCTGAGGCCATCGTGAAGCGCGACCCGAAGGGGGCGCTCCACGCGCTCCACGCCGCGTTCGAGAAGGGGCTGGACGCGCGCGACCTCGCCGAGGGGCTGAGCGAGCACATCCGCCACATCCTGATCCTCAAGGTGGACCCCGAGGCGAAGGACCTGGTGGCGCTCGCGGCCGAGGACGTGAAGCGCCTGCGCGCGCAGGGCGAGGGCTGGGCGGAGCAGGACCTGCTCAGGCTCCTGAAGCTGGCTTCCGAGGCGCCGTGGCCGATGCGCGACAGCCCGCAGCCGCTCATCCACCTCGAGGCCGCGGTGCTCCAGATGGCCACGCTCGAGCCGGGCGAGACCCTGGCGCAGATCCTCGACCGGCTCGAGTCCCTCGAGCGGAAGCTGGGCGGCGCGCCCGCGATCGCGCCTTCCGCGCCGGGGGCGCGCAGCGCCGCGGGCGGCGGGGGTGTGGGCCGCGGTGTCGCCTCGCCGTCGCCCGCGCCGGCGGCGCCGCCGTTCCGTGCCGCCGTGAACGTGACCACGATGCCGCAGGCGCCGCGCAGCGCCGCGGCCCCGCCGCGGGCGGCGTATGGCACCGCGCCGGCTTCCGGCTCGGGCGGCGCGCCGGGCGCGGCCGCGGGGGCGGCCGGAGGCGCGCGCGCCGCGCGGCGCGCGGGGGGGTGGCGCGCGGCCGTCAAGGGCGTCAACGAGCGCAAGCGCATGCTCGGCGCGTTCCTCGAGGAGAGCCGCTTCGTGGGGGTCGCCGCCGATCGCCTGGTGGTGGCGATGGACGACGTCCACCGCGCCGTGGTGGAGGACAAGGAGAACCGCGCGCTGGTGGCGGACGAGGCGCGGCGCGCCTTCGGCCGCCCGCTTGAGCTGCAGTGCGCGCCGCTCGGCGCGGACGAGATCCGCCGGCCGAAGGCGCGCGAGGACGTGATCCCGATGGTGGACCAGGCGATCGCCTGGTTCGAAGGCGAAGCCATCGAACGCAACGACCGCCGCGGTGAAAGGACGGACGGATGAAGAGCTTCGGCGACCTGGTCAAGCAGGCGCAGCAGGTCCAGAAACGGATGGCCGAGGTGCAGGCGAAGCTCGCCGAGGAGCGCTTCGAGGCCAGCGCCGGCGGCGGCGCGGTCCGGGCGGTGGTGGACGGCAAGCAGATGCTGAAGGAGCTGAAGATCCGCCCCGAGGCGCTGCAGGACGGCGACCCCACGCTGCTCGAGGACCTGATCCTCGCCGCGGTGGGCGAAGCGCAGCGCACCTCGGAGGCCCACATGAACGAGACCATCGGCAAGCTCACCGGCGGCTTCAAGCTGCCCCTCTGACGCGCACGCCCCCGCCATGTACAGCTCGAAGTACCTCGAGTTGCTGATCGAGGAGCTGGTGAAGCTCCCGAGCGTGGGACAGAAGAGCGCCCAGCGGCTCGCCCTCCACCTGATGCGCGCCCCGCGCGAGGAGGCGCTGCGGCTGGCCGACGCGATCCGCGACGCGAAGGAGCGCGTGGGCTTCTGCGGGGTGTGCGGCCTGTTCAGCGAGGAGGATCCCTGCCTGATCTGCCGCGACTCGCAGCGCGACGCCTCGCTGGTATGCGTGGTCGAGCAGCCGGCCGACGTGCTGGCGCTCGAGCGCACCGGCAGCTTCAAGGGCCGCTACCACGTGCTGGGCGGCGCCCTCTCGCCGCTCGACGGCACCACGCCCGACAAGCTGCGGGTGCGCGAGCTGCTGGAGCGCATGCAGAAGGAGCCGATCCAGGAGATCATCCTCGCCACCAACCCCAACGTGGCGGGCGAGGCGACCGCGCTCTACCTGTCGAAGCTGCTGGCGCCGCTGGGCGTGAAGGTCACGCGCATCGCGCGCGGCGTGCCGATGGGATCCGACCTGGAGTATTCCGACCTGGTGACCCTGGCCCGCGCGCTCGAAGGCCGCAGCGAGCTGGAGTAGGGCGCCGCCACGGCCGGATCGTCGCCCATGTCCATGACCGACTTCCTTCTGAGCGCCTTCGGACTGCTCTCGGTGGCGCTGCTCGTGGCGACGAACGCCTTCTTCGTCGCCGCCGAGTTCGCGCTGGTCACGGTTCGGTGGACGCGCGTGGAGCAGCTGGTCGAAGAGGGGAAGTTCGGCGCGACTGCCGTCCGGGAGGCCGTGGAGAAGCTGGACGACGCGATCGCGGCGACCCAGCTCGGGATCACCTTTGCCAGTCTGGCGCTGGGCTGGATCGGCGAGCCCACCCTGGCTCACCTGATCGAGCCGCTGTTCGAGGGTCTCCCGGGTCCGTGGAGCGCGGCGGCGACGCACGCGGTGGCCATCGCGATCGCTTTCCTGCTCATCACCTACCTTCACGTGGTGCTCGGGGAGCTCGCGCCGAAGGCGATCGCGCTGCAGCGCGCGGAGGACGTCGCGCTCATTGTCGCCGGGCCGTTACTGACCTTCGGACATCTCTTTGGACCGCTCATCCGCGCGATGAACAGGAGCGGCAACCTGGTCGTGCGACTCCTGCGACTGCCGCCCGTGACTTCGCGTCATCTCGTCCATTCCGTGGGCGAGCTCAGCATGCTCGTCGAGGAGACGCAGGAGGCCGGCATCATGCCCGAGGACCAGGCGAGCTACGTACGGAACGTGTTCCGGCTCACCGACAAGAAGGTGAAGGACGTGATGCTGCCGCGCGAGAAGGTGGTGACGCTCTCGTTGAGCGCCTCGGAGGAGGAGATCCTCGGGACCTGCCGCCAGACCGCGCACACCCGCATGCCGGTGTGGGAGGGCGACCCCGACAACATCGTCGGGATCGTGAACACCAAGAACCTCTTCCACCTGTTCAGCCTGAAGGGCCTCGTGCTGCTCATGGACGCGATGTACCCGCCGGCATTCGTGGACCCCGAGCAGCCGGTGGCGCGACTGCTCGCCACCTTCCGGCGCACCCGCCGCCCGATGGCGGTGGTGCGCGACGCCGCCGGGAGGTTCGTCGGGATCGTGACGCTCGAGGACATCCTCGAGGAGATCGTGGGCGAACTCGAGGACGAGCACGACCCGGCGCCGCCGCTCCCGGCCGGGCCGGGGGCACCCGCTGCCGCGCCGTCCGCGCGCGTGAATCCCTAGCGCGGCGGGCCGGTTTCGCTGCCGCCGCCGCCGGCGCTAGACTCCGCGCGCCATACGGATGACCGGGGCTCCGACGGTGCGGCAGGCCGCCGTTCCCCGCCACCGAGTCCAGTCATCATCTGCGAGCGGTGTCGCGATGCGCGGCCCGCCGCCCTCCCGGCATCCCGGGTCATCCGCCGGCGCCGCGCAGCCATTCCGGCTGCGAAGGCGCGATTGCGACACGGGGCCCATCCGGGCCCGGGAGGCCGACATGAAACCCCTCGACATGTTCCGTTGGTTGCTTCCGGCGACGCTCGTCGCCGCTGCGGCGCAGGCCCAGACCGTCGTCGTCCCCGACGACTTCCCGACCATCCAGCAGGCCGTCGCCTCCGGGGCCGACACCGTGCTGGTCAAGGATGGTTCCTATCCCGAGACTGTGGTGCTGGACCAACCGGTCGCACTGCTCGCGTTCGAGCCACCGTATCCCTACGATGCCGCGGCCGCGTTCCCCGTGGTGAGCGGACTCGTCGTGGGACCGGTGGTGAGCCCCGGCGCTGCGCAGGTACGGGGCTTCCGCTTCACCGGCCCGGTGCTGCTCAGGAATCCCTTCGGCGGCTCCGACCTCGTGCTCCTGCTCGAGGAGTGCCGCCTCGAGGGCGGGCTCGCCAGGGACGAGGCGGTAGCCATGACCAGCAAGCTGCGCCTGCGCGGCTGCCTGGTCTATGCGGGTGCGGTGGTCTCCGCCTACTCCTACGACGTCAGCGGCAACGCCTTCATCGCCTGCGGCCTGGTCGCACACCACGAAGGATACGGACTCATCCGCGGCAACGACTTCAGCGGCCCGGCGGCCTTCGCGGTGCACGCGCAGGCCAACGAGTCGGGTCTCGAGATCACCGACAACCAGGTGCGCGGCACCGTGAACGGCATCGTACTCGTGAACCCGAGCCAGTCGCTGGTGCGCGGCAA
This sequence comes from uncultured bacterium, assembly GCA_964359105.1. Taxonomy (GTDB): domain Bacteria; phylum Eisenbacteria; class RBG-16-71-46; order RBG-16-71-46; family RBG-16-71-46; genus JACRPT01. The sequence goes on along the minus strand of CAYHRW010000027.1, from coordinate 12,841 downwards.
CCGGGTCTCGGACTGCGCGGGCGACGCCTACCGCGCCACCAACGGCGGCATCGCGACCTTCGCGGACGACGAGGCCACCGTGTGCGCGGGGAGCGGGTTCGTGCTGGAGGTGCTGTCCGCCGAGGTGACGGGCTGCACCGTGACGAACGCCGGGGGCGACGGCGTTCGGTTCACAGGAAGCGAGGCGCGCCTCCACGACAACCGGGTGGACACGGTCTCCGGCTACGGGATCCGCGTCACGTCGGGCTACGCTTCGCAGTGCTACCAGAACCGCGTGGTGCGTGCCGGGCAGCAGGGCATCCGCCCCGCCGAGGCCGGAGCGGTGCACGGCAACGTGGTCGGGCGCTCGGCCGGCGCGGGGCTCGTGGTGCTCGGCGCGGCGGACCACCTTGCCATCCACCACAACACCTCGTACCTGAACGGCGGCCCGGGCTACGAGATCCACGGCGCCGCGGGCGACTCGGTGACCAACGACATCGCCCACGGCAACCTCGGCTACGGGCTCGACTGGACGGGCTCCGCGCCGTTCGTCGGCTGCAACGACTGGTTCGGGAACACCCTCGGCCGCACGCACGGCACTCCCCCAGGGCCGACCGACATCGAGGAGAACCCGCTGTTCTGCGACCTGCCCAACGACGACGTCATGATCGGTGCTGCCTCGCCGTGCGCGGAGACGGGCACCGGGTGCGGGCGGATCGGCGCGCTGGACGTGGGCTGCACGCAGGCGGCCGGAGTGCCGGGCGGAGGGTCCGCGGCGTTCGCAGCCTGGCCGCGTCCGGCGACGGGCGGTGTGCGCTTCGCGTGGCCGCGGCTCCAGGAGCGCGCCGCGCTCGAGGTGTTCGACGCGGCGGGCGCGCGGCGCTGGAGCACCTCCGTGCCCGCGGGCAGCGGGGGGCTCGCGTGGGACGGAAGGGGGCCGGACGGCGCGCGTCTCCCGGCCGGTGTCTACTTCGCGCGCTTGAGCGGCCCACGCCGGAGCGACGAGCAGCGCATCGTGCTCGCCCATTGATGGGGGCGGGGCCACCCCGCCCGAAGACACGACTCCCCGGGGCACGGGCCCCGGGGAGCCGGTGCTCTGGTGGGGCGCCGGGGCGGCCCCGCGCCGGCCGGTGCGACAGCGCCGCGCGGGCCAACTTCCCATTCCGCGCAAACTTGTCTTGCCGGGTGGGGCCCGAAGTGCTACCACTCCGCGCGGTACACACGGACGTGCCGGAGTCTTCGGCCAACCCTTTGGTCCGCCGGAGAGCGGGGGGGTTCCATGCCTCAGTGGACTCTGTTCGAAAACGACTTTCGATCGATCGACCTCGTGCTCAACGAGCTGCTCGAGAGGACCAACGCCCTCTCCGTGCACCTGGTGGACCGCTCCGGCCAGCTCATCACTACCGCCGGACGCACCGGCGACTTCGACGCCACCGCCTTCGCCAGCCTGATCGCCGCGGACTTCACCGCCAATGCCGAGCTGTCCCAACTGCTCGGGGAGAACGGGCTCGCCGCGGTAGTGAGCGAGGGGAAGAGCCGCTCGGTGCACTCGTGCCTGCTCGCCGACCGGGTCATCCTCTGCACCGTGTTCGATCGGCGCAGCACGCTGGGACTGGTGCGGTTCCGCGCCCAGCGGGCGGTCTCGGAGCTGGACCGGGTGTTCCGCGACCTGTTCGAGAAGGTGGGGCTGGTCGAGCCGGAGACCGCCACGCCCGAGTTCGCGGCCGCCGCGAGCCAGGAGCTGGACGCTCTCTTCGGAGAGTAACGCCCCGCTTTCGGGCCCGGCGTCGCCGCGAGGAGGGTGGATGGCGCTCATCAACCATCGGGCGCGCGAGATCCATTTCAAGATCGTCTACTACGGGCCCGGGCTCGGCGGGAAGACCACCAACCTCAAGTTCCTGCACGACCGCCTGCCGCCCGAGCGGCGCGGCCGGCTCCTGTCCATCGCCACCGACCACGAGCGCACGCTGTTCTTCGATTTCCTGCCCATCGCCCTCGGCCAGGTGAACGGCTTCACCACGCGCTTCCACCTCTACACCGTGCCCGGGCAGGTCTACTACCGGCTCTCGCGCCGCGCCGTGCTCCAGGGTGTGGACGGGCTCGTGTTCGTGGCCGACTCGCATCCGGCGCGCGAGCAGGCCAACCGCGAATCGCTCGCCGACCTCGCCGAGCACCTGCGCACCATGGGGCTGGCGCCCGCCCAGATCGAGCGCATCCCGCGCGTGTTCCAGTGGAACAAGCGCGACCTGCCCGTGACCCTCCCGGTCGAGCGGCTGCACGCCGCGCTCAATCCCGGCGGCGCGCCCGAGTTCGAGGCGGTGGCGCGCGAGGGGAAGGGCGTGACCGAGACGCTGCGCACCGCGTGCAAGGCGATGCTGGTGCGGCTCTCGAGCGGGCCCGCGGCCGCGCCACCTCCGGCGCTCCCGACCCCGCGCCCGTGAAGGTGCTCGCCCGCTTCCTCGCCACGCTCGGGCCGGTCGGCTCCGCGCCGCTCGCTCCCGCGACCGCGGCCAGCGCGGTGGTGGCGCTGGTCGGCTGGTTCATCGAGCCGCCTTCGCCCCCGGTTGCCCTCGCGCTGATCGTGGCCGGCGCGGCGCTCGCGGTGTGGGTGTGCGGGGAGGCCGAGGAGACGCTCGGTCACGACGCCAAGCCCATCGTCGCCGATGAGGCCGTGGGCCAGAGCCTCGCGCTGCTGTTCGTCCCGCACGACTGGCCCGCGTTCGCCGCGGCGTTCGTGCTGTTCCGCGTGTTCGACGTGTGGAAGCCACTCGGCGCGCGCCAGATCCAGCGGCTCCCCGGCGGCTGGGGCGTGGTGGCCGACGACGTGATCGCCGGGCTCACCGCGTGCGGCGCATTCCACCTGCTGTGGTGGGCGGGCCGCGCGCTCGGCTGGGTCGCCTGACGCGCAGAGCGCGCCGGCGGGCCCGCGTGGGGCGAGCGCGCGGCCTGCTCCGCCGCGATCATCTCGTCACGACGACCTTGGCCACGTCCTGCCCGCTCTTCCCGTCGAGCTTCACGAAGTAGACGCCGTCGGGGGCCTGCGCGCCGCTTCCGGTGCGCCCGTCCCACTCCAGCTGGTGCAGCCCGGGCTCGAAGCGGCGGTCGGCGAGCGTGGCGACCCGGCGGCCCTGCGGGTCCAGCACCTGCACCAGCAGGCGCTCCGCGCGCGGCAGCTGCACGGCGAAGCTCACGCGGCCCGGCGTCGGGTTGGGCCGCATCGCGATGAAGCGTGGGCCGGGAGCGATCTCGGGCCCTCCTTCGACCGACACCACGAAGTCCGGGTGGTTCTGCGCCACCAGCATCTGGAAGCCGGCCGCGTATTCCTGGAGCGCGTTCGGGTAGTACCCGGAACCGGCGTAGGCGTCGCCCTGGGCGAGCCGGTACTGCGCGCCCGAGATGAGCCCCGGGTCGAGGCCATTCGCGATCGCCTCTTGGATCTCGGTCGCCAGCGGGTCGCGGCCGGCGTCTGCGATCGCCACACGCATCGTGTCCTTCTCGGCGGCGAGCCCGGTCGAGTCGGCGCCCGGCTCCTTGCCGCCTAGATCCACGGTCGCGAGCGCCTGCTGGAGCTTCTGCTGGCGCTGCTGCGCACGGTCCGGGTTCTTCGTGAAGGGGTGCTCCTCGTCCCAGCCCTCCCACTCCAGGCTGTAGAGGGTCCGGAACGGCTCGGGGAGCGTCGGGTCGCTGAGCTTCGAGTGGAGCACGGGCTGCTCGGCGCTCAGGCACTGGTTGGGGTCCAGCACCAGCTTGTCGTACTTCATCTGGTACTTGTACTTCGTGGTGGGCGCGCGCTCGGCGGAGAGGCCGACCGGGACGTCGAAGGACTCGCTGCCGATGTCGGTCTTGTCGTTGCCGAGCGCCTTGATGACTTTCGCGGCCGCGGTCGCCGCCGCGCCGGCGAGCGTGACCCCCAGCGAGTAGTCGGTCGGCACCGAGGCCTTGCCCAGCGCCTCGCCGACTCCGTCCAGCACGTCGCTGATCCACTCGCTGTCGATCTCCCAGATCTGGATCGTGATCAGCATCGAGGGCGTGGGCTCGCATTCCATGTGGTTGAAGACCAGGCGCGCGCCGCCCTTGCGCTCGGGTGCGGTGAGCGAGCCGTCGAGCACCTTGAAGCTGGTCTCGTTCGGCGGGTCCATGTTGATGGCGTCGAACTCGGCGATCCACTTCACCGAGTGTCCGTTGTGCTCGACGTTGATCTGCACGAAGATCTCGGTCTCGCCGTTGAGCCCGTCATCCATGTCCTCGGTGAGCGTCAGCGAGTAGAGGAACAGGTGCTCCTCGACGCTCGGCGGTCCCGAGGGATCGGGCAGGTCCGCGAGAGCGGGCCGGGCGACCAGCGAGAAGGTGAGCCAGAGCGCGAGCGCGAGCCGGGGACCGGCCGCGCAGGCGACGAAGGGGTTGCTGGACGATCTCACGTGTTCGTTCCTCCCCGGGAAGTGGCCTGACTGCCTGCTGCGCCGCCGCCGGGTGGCTGCGGCGGTCGCGGGACGGAGCTGCGGCTGCACGTGGGACACGTTCGCAGAGGGCTCTTACGGCGGACTTACAGGGAGGGCCGGTGCGGGCGCGGGTCGCAGGCGGCAGCGCCCGCGGATGGCGGGCCCGGTGGGCGCGGCGCGCGGACCCGCCGCGGTTCGCCCCGCCCGCCGGGACGGTTGCGCCCGTGGGTCGTCTGGGGCAGATTGCCGGTTCCGGTTCGTCTCCCGTCGGTCGTCCCACCCGAGAGCTCATGCAGATCGAGATCGTCACCATCGGCAACGAGGTCCTCTCCGGCCGCACGCTGGACACGAACTTCGCCTTCCTGGCACGCGCGCTGGAACGCGTGAGCGTCCAGGTCGCCTGGCACACCACCGTGGCGGACTCGAGCGAGCGCATCGCCGAGGCGCTGGCGCGCGCGCTCGAGCGCGCCGACGGGGTGGTGATGACCGGCGGGCTGGGGCCCACGCCCGACGACATGACCCGTAGGGCGGTGGCCGCCGCGCTCGGGCGCCATCTCCAGTTGGACGAGGCCGTGCTCGAGCACGTGCGCGCGCGGGCGAAGCGCACCGGCAGGAAGCTCCCCGCCTCGTTCGAGAGCCAGGCGCTGCTGCCGCGCGGCGCCGAGGTGTGGATCAACCGCCACGGCACCGCTCCGGGGGTGCTGCTCGAGCACGAGGGGAAGCCCGTCATCCTGCTGCCCGGCATCCCGCAGGAGATGGAGGCGCTCGCGGACGAGTACGTCGTGCCCTGCCTGCAGAAGCGCAGCGGGCGCTCGGTCGAGGCCTTCACGCTGCGCACCGCCGGGGTCTACGAGACCATGCTGCAGGAGCGCATCGGAGCGCTGCCGCAGGGCTGGCCGGGTGCGACGCTCGCCTACCTGCCGAGCTACTTCGGCGTGGACCTGCGCGTGACGGTGGCCGGCGACGACACGGCCCAGGTGCGGGAGGTGACCGGCCGCGCCTACGCCGAGCTCAAGGCGATCGTGCGGCCCGTGCTCTACGCCGAGGGGGGGAGGACCATGCACGAGGCCGTGGGCGAGGCGCTGCTCGCGAAGGGCTGGCGGCTCGCGACCGCCGAGTCGTGCACCGGCGGGCTGCTCGCCAAGCGCATCACCGACGTGCCGGGCGCGTCGCGCTGGTTCGAGCGCGGCTTCGTCACCTACTCGAACGCCGCCAAGGTCGAGCTGCTCGGCGTCGAGCCGGCGGCGCTGGAGGCGTACGGTGCGGTGAGCGCGCCGGTCGCCGAGCAGATGGCGCGCGGCGCGCGCGAGCGCGCGCAGGTCGAGGTGGCGGTGGCCGTCACGGGGATCGCTGGCCCCGAGGGCGGGAGCGACGAGAAGCCGGTGGGCACGGTGTTCATCGCGGTGGCCTCCCCGGGCGGCGCGGCCGCGCGTCGCTACGCCTTCGCCGGCACGCGCCACGTGGTGCGCGAGCGCTCGGCCCAGACCGCGCTCGACCTGGTGCGGCGGCAGGTGCTGGGGCTGGCGCTCGACCCGAAGCTCGAGTAGCGGGGCCGCCCGTGCGCATCTTCCTCGCGGTCTTCCCGCCCGCGGCCGCACAGGACCTCGCCTTCGGCGTCATCGAAGGACTCCGGCGCCCGGGCGACGGCGTCTCGTGGGTGAAGCGCGACAACCTGCACTACACGCTGCGCTTCCTCGGCGAGATCGGCGAGGACGGCCTGCGCCGCGCCACCGAGGCGGCGCGCGAGGCGGCCTCGGGCGGGCCCGCCTTCGACGCGATGCTCGGCGCCTGCGGTGCGTTCCCCTCGGCGAAGCGCGCGCGCGTGCTCTGGCTCGGGCTCGCCGCGGGCGAGGAGCCGTTGCTCGGGCTGGCGCGGCGGCTCGAGACCGCGCTCGCCCGGCGCGGGTTCGCGCCCGAGGGCCGCGACTTCAGCGCGCACCTCACCATTGGCCGGGTGCGCGAGCCTGGCCCCGACTGGGGCGCCCGGCTCGCCGCGGTGAAGTCGCTCGAAGGCGGGCGCGACGCCGGATTCCGCGTCTCCGCCCTGAGCGTGATGAAGAGCACGCTCAGCCCGAAGGGCTCGATCTACGAGGTGATCGCCGCAGCTCCGCTGGCGTAGCGCCGGGTGCCGCCCGCCTCGCGCCTTGCAGCGTCTCGCGCCGGACGCGCCTGCCTGGCCCCAGGGGCCGTCGGCAGCCGGCACGCTCCCGGCCCCCGCGTTTCACCGGCTTTGAGAATCCCCTTGGCGGCTACTGCCCAAATGTGTAGTATGCGATCCCGTGCCCAGCGAGCGCATCCCTTTTGCTATGGTCCGCTCGTCACGGAGCGCGCTCCGAAAGAGCCCCGCATGAGACCGCAGCCCCTGCGAAGGAGACGTCAGACGTGATCCAGAATCCGCCGCCGTCGGCCAAGGAGAAGATCAAGGCGCTCGACCTCGCGCTTCAGCAGATCGAGAAGCAGTTCGGCAAGGGCGCCATCATGAAGCTGGGCGAGGAGCACACGGTCCCGGTGGACGTCATCTCCACCGGCTCGATCGGCTTGGACCTGGCGACTGGCGTGGGCGGGGTGCCGCGCGGCCGCGTGGTCGAGATCTACGGGCCCGAGTCCTCCGGCAAGACCACGCTCGCGCTCACGATCATCGCCAACGCGCAGCGCACCGGTGGCAACGCCGTGTTCATCGACGCCGAGCACGCGCTCGACGCCGCCTACGCCCAGAAGCTGGGCGTGGACATCGCGAACCTGCACGTGGCGCAGCCCGACACCGGCGAGGAGGCGCTCGAGATCGCCGACCACCTGGTGCGCTCGGGCGCGGTGGACGTGGTGGTGATCGACTCGGTCGCCGCGCTGGTGCCGCGCGCGGAGATCGAGGGCGAGATGGGCGACTCGCACGTGGGGCTCCAGGCGCGGCTCATGTCGCAGGCGCTCAGGAAGCTCACGGGCTCGATCTCGAAGAGCCGGACCACCGTCATCTTCATCAACCAGATCCGCATGCAGATCGGCGTGATGTTTGGCTGCTTCCACTACAACACTCGCGTCATCCTCGCGGACGGAACGAGCGAGAAGATCGGCAAGATCGTCAACCAGCGCATGCCCGTCGAGGTGCTCTCCTACGACCCGGACACAGGGCGGATCGAGCCGCGCCGGGTCGTGAACTGGTTCGACAACGGTCCCACCGACCGGTTCCTCCAGTTCGAGGTCGAGGGTGGACCGTCGGGGCGGCGGCATTTCGCGGCAACCGAGAACCACGTCATCTTCACGCCTGAGGGCCCCAGGTCCGCGGGCGAGCTCCACGAAGGGGACGAGGTGCTGGTTGGCGTCGAGGACGAGGAGCCGGAACTCCAGCGCGGTGAGCTCCCGGTCCACGTCGCTCGCGCGCAGGATGCACTGCGGCCCACCGGCACTGCCGTTCTGGATCGCCCCAAGCTCCAGCCGGCACCGGCAAAGGTGCTCCGGAGGTCGTGGATGTCCCTGAAGGAACCGGCTCACCGTTTCGACATCGAGGTCGAGGGGAACCACACCTACCTCGTGGATGGTGTGGTCGTGCACAACTCGCCCGAAACCACGGCCGGCGGGCGCGCGCTCAAGTTCTACGCCTCGATGCGGCTCGACATCCGGCGCATCGCCACGCTCAAGGAGGGCGAGAGCGCGATCGGCAACCGCACGCGCGTCAAGGTGGTCAAGAACAAGGTCGCCGCGCCGTTCCGCGAGGCCGAGTTCGACATCCTCTACAACGAGGGCATCTCGCGCGAGGGCGAGCTGCTCGACTACGCCATCGACAAGGGCGTGGTGCAGAAGGCTGGCACCTGGTTCTCGTTCGGCGAGGAGCGCATCGGCCAGGGCCGCGAGAACGCGCGGCTCTTCATCCGCGAGCATCCGGACGTGCGCGCGAAGATCGAGGCCAGGGTGCTGCCGATGCTCGGTCTCAAGACTCCCGAGGAGCCGAAGCCCGCAGCTGCCCCGGAGGGCCCGCCGCGCCCGCAGGTCGAGACGGCGGGGATGCGGAAGAAGTAGCAGGAAACCGCGACCCGGCCCTGCTCCGTTCGGCGAGGGGGCCGGCCGCGGAGATCATGCGCCCCGTGGGCTGCCCCCGCCGAGGTGCAGATGACGGATCTCTCGACCGACGCGCTTCGCGTGGCGGTGACGTTGCTTCCCGGCTTCTTGTCGGTGAAGGTGAAGGACCTCTTCGTCCCGCGTCTTCCAGGACGTCGTCGGAAGCTGGCTCGTCGTGCATCTTGCGGATGGGAATCGCCTCCTGGGATGGGCAAGGTTGGCACGCACAACCTGGTCGGAAGGAGTGAAGGTCATGAAGCGTGAACCCTCGTCGTCGAGCCAGGATCGCACGGGCCCGCCGGTCTCGAGGCCCACTCCGGCCAAGAAGAGCTGGAAGGAAGGCCTTGGCCAGCCGCCCAAGAGCCCCACCCCGCCGCCGGTCGGCCCGAAGCCGGGCTTTCGAAAGGGATGAGGCCCTTCGACCGATTCGCCAAGACCACTGAGCGCCCGGCCTGACATGACCCGCATCCCGTGGAAGCAGGCGGTGGGGATCCCGCTCAACGTCGCGGCGTTCGTGCTGCTCATGGCGCTGGCGTGGGGCGACCCGCGCGCGTTCTTCGCGCACCCGGTGCGGCTCGCGATGACGGCGCTGCTCGTGGTCTCGGCGCCGGTGATGACGCTGTGCACGGGCGGACGCAGCCGCGGCGTCCGCCACGCGCCCGACCACCGCGAGTTCTTCCCGCTGCTCGTGTTCCACACCCTGTTCACCGCCGTCGCGCTGCCCTGGATGGACGCGCGTGGCCTGTGGGTGCTGCCGGGCGGCGACGCGCTGCGCTGGGCCGGGCTCGCGGTGTTCGCGGCCGGCGTGGTATGGCGGCTCGGGCCGATGATCGAGCTGGGCCCGCGCTTCGTGTCGGTGGTGGCGCTGCGCGAGGAGCACCGGCTCCACACCGGCGGGTTCTACCACGCGGTGCGGCATCCCTCGTACCTGGGGATCTTCCTCATGGACGTGGGCTTCGCCTGCATCTTCCGCAGCCCGATCGCGCTGCTGCTGCTGCCGCTCGTGTTCTGGATGTTCCAGCGCCGGATGGACGTCGAGGAGCGCCTCCTGCTCGAGCAGTTCGGCGACGAGTATCGCGACTACATGGCGCGCACCGCGCGCGTGCTGCCCGGGGTGTGGTGATGCGCGCGCGCCCGCGGCGGGGCCACCTCGACGAGGACGAGCGCTCGACCGACCTCGAGGCCGCGCGCGAAGCGGCGCTGCGGCTGCTCGGGCGCACGCGCCGCACCCGCTCCGACCTGGCGCGCCGGCTGCGCGACCGGGGCTATGCCGCGGCCACCGTCGAGCAGGCGCTCGACCGGCTCGCGGGCGTGGGGCTGGTGGACGACGTCGAGTACGCGCGCGCGTACCTGGCCGGCCGCCGCCAGCGCCGCCCGGCCGGGATGCGCCGGCTCGAGCAGGAGCTGCGCGCGCGCGGCGTGGGCGCGGAGGACATCGCGCGCGCCCGGGAGCGGCTCGACCAGGAGCAGGGCGGGGTGGACGAGCTGGCCGGGGCGCGCCGCGTCGTCGCGCAGGCCGAGCGGCGCACCCGCGGCCTCGACCCGCGCGTCCGGCGCCAGCGGCTCTACGCGCTGCTCGCGCGGCGCGGGTTCGACCCCGAGGTCATCCGCACCGTGCTCGAGTCGGGCGGGGAGGAGCTCGGGTCGGAGTAGTGCAGGAACGCCGCCGGCCGCCCGCGCATTGAGGCCGCCGCCCGCTTCCTCTATCTTTGCGCGGATTCGACCCGACCCTTCCGCCCCGGCAGGCCGCGCGGCGGCGGGGGCCCAGCGCGTTCGACACCGGAGACCGGATGACCGAACAGACCCTGCGTGCCGCGGCCGAGCTGCGCCGCGGCTTCCTCGACTTCTTCCGCGAGCGCGGGCACACCGTGGTGCCCTCCTCGCCGCTGGTGCCGCACGGCGACCCCACGCTGCTCTTCACCACCGCCGGCATGGTCCAGTTCAAGCCCTACTACTCGGCGACCGGCGACGTGCCCTACACGCGCGCGGTCTCGGTGCAGAAGAGCCTGCGGCTCACCGACCTCGACAACGTCGGGCTGACGCCGCGCCACGACACCTTCTTCGAGATGCTCGGCAACTTCTCGTTCGGCCCGCGCGAGAAGGGCGCTTACTTCAAGGAGGAGGCGATCGCCTTCGCCTGGGAGTTCGTGACGAAGGTGCTGGGCCTGCCGAAGGAGCGGCTTTCCGCCTCGATCTTCGCGGGCGAGGGCAACCTGCCGCGCGACGACGAGGCCGAATCCCTGTGGCGGAAGGTAGGGCTGCCCGGGAGCCGCATCGTGGCGCTGGGACGCGCCGACAACTTCTGGGGCCCGGCCGGCGGCCAGGGCGCGTGCGGCCCGTGCAGCGAGATCTACTTCGACCTGGGCGAGACGCGCCCCGCTGACCTGCCCGAAGACGCGTTCTGGGGCGAGCGGCCCGGCGATCCCGGCGACCGCTTCATGGAGTTCTGGAATCTGGTGTTCCCGCAGTTCGACGCCCAGGCCGACGGCGCGCTGAAGGCCCTGCCGCGCCCGGGCATCGACACCGGCATGGGGCTCGAGCGGCTCGCGCTCATCATGCAGTCAAAGCGCTCGATCTTCGAGACCGACCTGTTCGCCCCGCTGGTGGACGAGGTGCTGTCGCTGGCCGCGCAGAGGAAGCCGAACGCCGCGGCGCTGCGCGACGCGCGCATCGTCGCCGACCACGTCCGCGCGCTCACCTTCGCGATCGCCGAGGGCGCGCTGCCGGGCAACGAGGGCGCGGGCTACGTGCTGCGCCGGCTGCTGCGGCGGGCGGTGACGCGCGGGCGCTCGCGCCGGGGGCTCGCGCTCCACCGCACCTTCCTCGCGCCGGTGGCGGAGCGCGCGATCGAACGGTTCTCCGGGCACTACGCCGAGCTGGCCGAGCACCGCGAGCGCGTGCTCCACGCGCTCGACCAGGAGGAGGCCGGGTTCGTGCAGACCTTCGAGGCCGGCCTGGCGCGGCTCGAGGAGCTGCTGGCGTCAAGCAAGAGGATTGTCTCCGGCAAGGACGCGTTTCTCCTTCACGACACCTATGGTTTTCCCATCGAGCTCACGGCTGAGATTGCGAAGGAGCGCAGCATTGCGGTCGATCTCCTAGGCTTCGAGCAGGCTATGGATGAACAACGTGAACGCGCACGGGCTGCCAGTCGGTTCATCAAGCTTGGACGTGATGCGGAAGCTGGTCATTGGCGTGGGAAGGTGAAGGCTGATTCGATGCACACAGAGTTCCTAGGCTACGAGTCGCTCAGCGGAGATAACCTTGAGCTGAGTCTGTGGCGCCAGCGAGGGGATGAGCTGGAATTTGTGGTGGATCGAACTCCGGCCTATGCCGAGTCTGGCGGTCAAGTTGCCGATTGGGGTGTGGTGGAAGGGTACGGAGCGAAGGCGGTCCTTGTGGCTGTCTACAAAGAGGGCGACTTGATCGTCCATCGAGTGAAGCTCGTTTCGGGCGAACCAGATGCGCTTGTTGAAGCAGGACGCGCGGGGAAGCTCGGCATCCGAATCGATCCTGCTCATCGGTGGCCAACGATGCGTCATCACACGGCGACTCACTTGTTGCACGCCGCTCTCCGAAGCGCGCTGGGGACACATGTGCGGCAAGCCGGCTCTCTGGTGGCTCCCGATAGGCTGCGCTTCGACTACACGCACTTTGAGGCTCCGTCACACGATCAGATGGTCGCGGTTGAAGAGCGGATAAACTCTTGGATTCTCGCCAATCGCGAAGTCCATTGGGAGATCATCCCCATCGAGATGGCCCAGGCTCTCGGTGCGATGATGCTGTTTGGTGAGAAGTACGGCACGCATGTGCGCTTGGTTACAGTTGAAGGGGTGCCCGACTTAGACATCGCGCCCAGCCGAGAACTGTGCGGAGGCACGCACGTCTCCCGAACTGGCGAGATTGGTGCGTTCACTCTGGTCGCTGACGCGGCCATCGCGAGTGGTGTTCGACGCATCGAAGCGCTCTGCGGGCACAAGGCGCTGAAGTTCCTCAAGAGCCAGGCCGAAACCCTGCACCGCGCGGCAGCGGCGCTTCAGGCCAGTCCGGCTGCGTTGCCCGAGCAGGTGGAGAAGCTCAGGACTGAGGTGGAGTATTTGAAGTCGGAGTTGGTGAGGCTCGCGGCTGGCGAGGTCGAGAAGGAGCTCGATCGAATGATCGATAGTGCAATGGTCGAGAGGAATGCACGCTGGTTCGTCGGGGAGGTTCGTGCTCCCGCAAACGCTGAGACCCTCAGGGGGGCGGCCGACAGAACGCGCATTGTGCTCGGCCGCGGCGCTGCCGTCGTTGCCTCGCGTAGTGGTGGCAAGCTAACGTTCATGGCATTTGTCAGCGACGACCTGGTGGCCGAGAAGCGGCTGCGCGCCGACGAGCTG
>CAYHRW010000026.1:0-18008 GCA_964359105.1 uncultured bacterium | reverse complement strand
TGCTGGTGTCGGTGCGCTCGGGGGCGAAGTTCTCGATGCCGGGCATGATGGACACCATCCTCAACCTGGGCCTCAACGACCGCGCGGTCGAGGGCCTGGCCCGCCGCAGCGGCAACCTGCGCTTCGCCTGGGACTGCTACCGCCGCTTCATCCAGATGTTCGGCTCGGTCGTCATGGGGCTCGAGAGGCGGGAGTTCGAGGCGAAGATCGAGTCCCTCAAGCACAGGCGCCGCGTGAAGACCGACGCCGGGCTCACCGCGCGGGACCTGCAGGGCCTCGCCGCGGCGTTCCAGGCGCATGTGAAGACGCGCACCGGGCGCGATTTCCCGCAGGACCCGCACGTGCAGCTCGACATGGCGCGCGACGCGGTGTTCCGCTCGTGGATGAACGACCGCGCCATCTACTACCGCCGCCAGAACCGCATCCCCGACGACCTCGGCACCGCGGTCAACGTGCAGGCGATGGTGTTCGGCAACCTGGGCGAGAACTCGGGCACGGGCGTGGGGTTCACGCGCAACCCGGCGACCGGCGACAACCACTTCTACGGCGAGTTCCTGCTCAACGCGCAGGGCGAGGACGTCGTGGCCGGCGTGCGCACGCCCGAGCCGATCGCCGCCCTCGAGCAGAAGATGCCGGAGGTCTACGCGCAGCTGCGCGACATCACCTCGAAGCTCGAGCACCACTACCGCGACGTCCAGGACTTCGAGTTCACGATCCAGGACGGGCGCCTGTACCTGCTCCAGACCCGCAACGGCAAGCGCACCGGGCCGGCGGCGGTCAAGATCGCGGTGGACATGGTCGAGGAGGGCCTCATCAGCATCGAGGAGGCCGTCATGCGGGTCGAACCCATGATGCTCGACCAGCTGCTCCACCCGCGCTTCGACCCGAAGGCCAGGCTCGACGTGATCGCGCGGGGCCTGGCGGCGTCGCCGGGCGCCGGCGTGGGACGCGTGGTGTTCGACGCCGAGACGGCGGTCGAGCGCAGGGAGAAGAAGGAGAAGGTCATCCTGGTCCGCAAGGAGACCACGCCCGACGACATCCACGGCATGGACGCGGCGCAGGGCATCCTCACTGCGACCGGGGGGATGACCAGTCACGCGGCGGTCGTAGCGCGCGGCATGGGCAAGCCGTGCGTCTCGGGCGTGACCGCCATGAAGGTGGACGAGCGCACCCGCCGTTTCACGGCCGGCGGCGTCACCGTCAGGGAGGGCGACTGGATCTCGATCGACGGCTCGACCGGGCAGGTCATCCGCGGCGAGGTCAGGACCATCCCGCCCGAGGTGAGCGGTGACTTCGAGACCTTCATGAAGTGGACCGACATGCTGCGCCGCCTCCACGTGCGGGCCAACGCCGACATCCCGCGCGACGCGAAGCAGGCGCGCGCGTTCGGCGCCGAGGGCATCGGGCTGTGCCGCACCGAGCACATGTTCTTCGCCGAGGACCGGCTGTCGCACGTGGTGCAGATGATCATGAGCGCGCCACGGTACAAGGCCCTGGCGGGCCAGCTCGAGGCGAAGGAGAAGCAGCTCGCGGATGCGGACCCGGCGACCGCGAAGGCGCTCAAGAAGGAGGTCGCGGCCCTCAGGCAGAAGCTCGCCGGGCCGCACCGGGAGTACCGCCAGGCGCTGGCGAAGCTGCTGCCGCTCCAGCGCGCCGACTTCAAGGGCCTGTTCCAGGCGATGGACGGCTTCCCCGTCACCATCCGCACGCTCGACCCGCCGCTTCACGAGTTCCTGCCCAAGCGCGAGGAGCTCATGGTGGACATCGTGAAGCTCCCGCGGGCGACGGCGGCCGCGAAGAAGGAGATGGCGAAGACGTACCGGCTGACCGTCGCGCGGCTCAAGAAGGGGATGCCCGAGCTGCTCCGGCAGGTGGAGGATCTGCACGAGTTCAATCCGATGATGGGCCACCGCGGCTGCCGGCTCGGCATCACCTACCCCGAGGTCACCGAGATGCAGGCGCGCGCCATCTTCGAGGCCGCGTGCGACGTGGCGAAGCAGGGCGGGAAGGTGATCCCCGAAGTCATGATCCCGCTGGTCGGCCACGTGAACGAGCTGAAGGACCAGGCCGCGGTCGTGCGGCGCGTGGCCGACGAGGTCATGGCGAAGCGCGGGGTCAAGGTGGACTACCTGGTCGGCACCATGATCGAGGTGCCGCGCGCTGCGGTCACCGCGGACAAGGTCGCCGAGGTCGCCGAGTTCTTCTCGTTCGGCACCAACGACCTCACCCAGCTCGCGTTCGGCTACTCGCGCGACGACGCCGGCAAGTTCCTCCGCGAGTACGTGGACAGGGGCATCCTGCCCTTCGACCCGTTCGTGCACATCGACCCGGAGGGCGTGGGTGAGCTGGTGAAGTGGGCGGTGCAGCGCGGCCGGGCCACGCGCTCCGATCTGCACGTGGGCATCTGCGGCGAGCACGGCGGCGACCCGCAGAGCGTGGAGTTCTGCCACGGCGCCGGTCTCGACTACGTGTCCTGCTCGCCGTTCCGCGTGCCTCTCGCGCGGCTCGCGGCTGCCCAGGCCGCGGTCCGCGGCCGCGTGCAGGGGAGCGACCAGCGGTAGGGGGACTCCGAAGGAGGCGAACACGGCGGGGCGGAGCGCCGCGGGGGAAGGTGACCGATCCATGTCGTCGCCGATGACGGTTGCCGTCGTCATCCCCGCGCTCGATGAGGAGTCCGCGCTCCACGCCGTGCTCGCGGCGATCCCGGCCGGCGTCGCGCACGAAACCGTGGTTGCCGACAACGGCTCGACCGACCGCACTGCGGAGGTGGCGCGCGCGGGCGGCGCCGCCGTGGTGCGGGAGCCGCGGCGTGGCTACGGCGCCGCGTGCCTGGCCGCGCTCGCGCATCTGCGATCGCGTCCCCCGGACATCGTGGCGTTCCTCGATGCCGACGGCAGTGACGACCCGGCCGAGCTCTCCGCGCTGCTCGCGCCCATCCTCGAGGACCGCGCCGACCTGGTGGTCGGCTCGCGCGTGCTGGGCGAGCGCGAGCCCGGCGCGCTCACGCCGGTGCAGACGTTCGGCAACCGGCTGGCGAGCGTCCTCCTGCGCACGCTGTTCGGGATGCGCGCCACCGACCTCGGCCCGTACCGCGCCATCCGCTGGGCGGCGCTCGAGCGGCTGCGCATGCGCGATCGCGACTACGGCTGGACGGTCGAGATGCAGGCGCGCGCCGCCCGCGCCCGGCTGCGCACGGTCGAGGTGCCGGTGCGCGCGAGGAGCCGCCAGGCCGGGCGTTCGAAGGTGGCCGGCACGCTGCGGGGGGCGCTGGGCGCGGGCTGGAAGATCCTCTTCACCATCGCCCGCGTGCGGCTGGGGGGCTAACCGCGGCTTTTCGCCCGCACTGCGGCCCGCATCCTCCGTTGCCCGGCCCCGGCCGGCCGCATTATCCTGCGCCGAGACCGGCCGGGAGCACGTTCCATCCCGGCCGCGGACCTCACGGAGGCCGAGTGTTCATCGAGGAGTACCTTCAGGACCTGCGTCGCGACCGCTACTCCCCGCGCGCCTGCGTCGTCTACCTGCGCCGCGCCTTCGGGCGCGCGCGCGGGCAGCTGGTGGCGAACCCGGGGGCGGTGCGTTCGGTGTGGAGCGTGGCGCTTACCTTCTTCTCCGCCGCGTTCCTGTCCTCGGCGGTGATGGCGCTCGTCCACGAGCGCCACCTGGCATACGACTTCTTCCTGTGGACCGCGCTCGGCATGCTCCCGGTGTTCGTGCTGGTCACGCTCCACCTCGACCTGTTGCGCGACGCCGACGGCTACCATCTCTCGGCGCTCAACCTGCCGACCGCGCTCACGCTGCTGCGTGTCTGCCTGGCGCCCGGCATGGTGCTGTTCCTCGAGTGGCACCGCTACCCGCTCGCACTCGCCGCGTTCCTGCTGGCGGCGCTGTCCGACGTCCTGGACGGCTGGCTGGCGCGGACCTGGAAGCAGATCACCCGGCTCGGCACGCTGCTCGACCCGATCGTGGACATCGTGTTCAACCTCGCGCTGTTCTGGGGACTGGAGCGCGCGCGCGCCATCCCGTCGTGGGTGCTCGGGGTGGCGGTGCTGCGCTACGCCATCCTGCTGGTGGGCGGCGCGTGCCTCTACCTGTTCGTGGGACCGGTCAGGATCCGGCCCACGCTGTTCGGCCGCCTGACCGGCATCGTGACCACCGCGCTCGCGGCGTTCCTCATGCTCCTGCACGTGCTGCGCGGCGCGTGGGCCGAGTCGCTCGCCCCGCTCACGGTGATCGCCCTGGGCGCGCTGCTGGTCGCGACCGTGGGCTACACGGTGGCGCTCGGCTGGTTCAACCTGCGCACCATGACCGGCAAGCTGCGCGCACCGGGTGAGGTGGTGGAGGACGTGCGCTGGGGGGCGCGTTGAGCCAGACGGCGCTGGAAGGCGACCTGCGCCACTTCCAGCCGGCCGAGGTGCTCCAGCTCCTGCAGCTCGCGCAGGCGACCGGCAGGCTCGAGCTGTCGCGCGCGCGCGCCGGGGCGGAGCCCGAGACGGCCGAGGTGTCCTTCGAGGCCGGCCGCCCGGTGGCGGCCCGCACCACCGGCGCCTCGGTGCGCACCGGCGAGATCCTGGTGCATCGCGGGCAGCTCGCCGCGCCCGCGCTCGAAGCCGCGCTCGCCGAGCAGCGCCGCCGGCCGGAGCGCCGCATCGGCGCGCTGCTCGCCACCGCGGGCGCCGCAAGCCCTCCAGAGGTGGCGGCCGCAGTACGCGAGGCGGTGCGCCGCGTCCTCTACGGCGTGCTGTTGTGGCGCGAGGGCCGCTTCCGCTTCAGCGCGGGCGCGCGGCCCGAGCCCGAGGACCTGCCGCTCGAGATCGACCTCGACCGCCTGATCCTCGAGGGCCTGCGGCTCGCCGACCAGGCCCGCGCCGGGTCGTGATGCCCACATCCGGGAGTGCAGCCACGTCCGACAGGGCTGAGGTCGACACCATCATCGTCGGAGGAGGGTTCTTCGGCTGCGGCCTGGCCGTCCACCTGCGCAGGAGCCTCGGACAACGGGTGGTCCTCCTGGAGATGGAAGAAGACCTCCTGCAGCGGGCGAGCTACGCCAATCAGGCCCGCGTCCACAACGGCTATCACTATCCCCGCTCGCTCCTGACCGCCGTGCGCTGCCGGGTGGACTTCCCTCGATTCACCCACGACTACCGCGAGTGCATCGTGGATGACTTCGAGAAGTACTACGCGGTCGGTCGGGACTTCTCGAAGGTCACGGCGGCTCAGTTCCGCCTCTTCTGCGAGCGCGTGGGGGCGCCGATCCAGGTCGCGCCGGCAGCGATCCGGAAGCTGTTCGATCCCGCCCTCGTGGAGGAGGTCTTCACGGTCCGCGAGGTGGCGTTCGACGCGGTGAAGCTGAAGGAGATCGTCCTCCGGCAGCTCGCGGAGTGCCGGATCGAGGTCCGGCTGCGCACCGAAGCGAAGTGCGTCCGCCGGCTGGAGGGCGGGGCCCTCGAGGTGACCTGCCGGACGCCGGAAGGGGAGGACCGGATCACCGGAGCGGCCGTGCTCAACTGCACCTACTCCCGGCTCAACAAGCTGCTCATCGACTCGGATCTGCCACCCATCCGCCTCAAGCACGAGCTGACCGAGATGCCGCTGGTCGAGGTCCCCGATGAAGTGCGCGGCCGCGGCTTCACCATGATGTGCGGGCCGTTCTTCTCGATCATGCCGTTCCCGCCGCGCGGGCTCCACACGCTCTCGCACGTGCGCTACACCCCGCACTGTGAGTGGATGGACGGAGCCGCGGCGGGCTGGCGGGATCCCTACGCGGTCCTGCGCCGCGCGGTCAGGACCACGAGCTTCCCGCATATGATCCGGGACGTCGCGCGCTACATGCCGTGCCTCAAAGGCTGCACGTACGTCGACTCGATCTGGGAGATCAAGACCGTCCTCCCGAAGAGCGAAGTCGACGACAGCCGCCCGGTCCTCTATCGGAGGGATTGCGGTCTTCCGAACCTGACGTGCCTGCTCGGTGGGAAGATCGACAACATCTATGATATCGTCGCGGTGATGAGCGCGATGGACGAGACGCGAAGAGCATGAGCGAATCGAGCGGCCAGACCCCCGCGGCCGGCCGGGCTGCGTCTCCCGAGGCAACGATCCCGTCGAAGCGGTCCTCGGATTGCTTCGTGTCGGTGGTGGCGCCGGTGCACAACGACGCCGACATCGTCGAGGCTTTCCTTCGCGAGGTCATCGCAGTCGTCAAGCGGGAGTACGAGAACTACGAGCTCGTGCTCGTGGACGACGGCTCCACCGACGACACCGCGGCCCGCGTGGCCTCCTTCCTCGAGCAGGAGCGGTGCATCCGGCTGATCCGGCTCTCGCGTCGCTTTGGCCAGGACATCGCCATCTCCGCCGGGCTGGACACGGTCATCGGGGACTTCGTGGTGGTCATGCTCCCGGAGAGCGATCCGCCGGAGCTCATCGCGGAGGTGGTGGAGCGCTGCCGGCGGGGCCCCGGCATCGTCTACGGGATCCGCGCGCACCGGCCGAGCGAGTCGCTCGTCATGAAGGTCGGCAGCCGCCTGTTCTACTGGTACTTCAGGCGGGTCCTGGGCGTGGACCTCCCGCCCAATTCCACCGACTTCCGCGCGTACAGCCGCCAATCCGTCAACGCCATCACCCGGATCAAGGACCACCTCCGGTATCTGCGCACGTTCGGCACCTACGTCGGCTTTGGCGGGGAGCCGTTCGTGTACCAGCCGCGGCCGCGCCGCGCCAGGCTCCGCAGCAGGACGCTCGGGGAGGCGATCGGCCTGGCGATCAACATGACCGTGGCGAACTCGACCCGACCTCTCCGGATCGTCAGTGTCCTGGGACTGGCCCTCAGCGGTCTGTGCGTGCTGCACATCGTCTACGTGCTGCTCCTGCATGCCTTCGTGCGGGACATCGTCGAAGGATGGGCGACCCAGCAGGTGTACGGCTCGGTGATGTTCATGTTCATGTTCGTGATCCTCGCCACCCTGTGCGAGTACGTCGGGCGGCTCCTCGGCGAGGTGAAGGACAGGCCGCTCTACTTCGTGCTCGAGGAACGGACCAGCTCGGTCCTGCTGGTGGACGAGCAACGCAAGAACGTGGTGACCGAGACCGACTGATCGGGCGGGGGCGAACCCAAGGTGGAGCTCATGGACTACTGTCGTATCGCAGCAGACGTCGTACTCGGGAAGGATGTCCAGATCCACGGCTTCGTGAATCTGTACGGCTGCCGCATCGGGGATGGAACGCGGCTCGGGGCGTTCGTCGAGGTCCAGAAGGGCGCAGTGATCGGCCGGAGATGCAAGATCTCGAGCCACAGCTTCATCTGCGAAGGCGTGGAGATCGAGGACCACGTGTTCGTCGGACACGGGGTCATGTTCACCAACACGATCCTGCCGCAGGCCGTGAATCCTGCCGGCACACTCCAGAGCGAGGCGGACTGGGAGCTGGTCAAGACCCGGGTCGAGCAGGGCAGCTCGATCGGCTCCGGCTCGGTCATCCTGTGCGGCATCACCATCGGACGGAACGCCGTGATCGGCGCGGGCGCGGTCGTGACCAGGAGCGTCCCCGCCAACGAGATCTGGGTGGGGAACCCGGCGCGATTCCTCCGGAAGGTCTCATCCTGACGGCCTCTGCCTGATGGACTTCGCCTCGCCGGCGGCCTCCACCCCGCCCAGCGGACCACCGAGCATCTACCCGGGCCATCGGATCCTCGCGATGTTCCCGTTCCACAACGAGCGCGACAAGCTCGCCCGGCTCGTCCCGAGGATCCGGCCCGGGCTGGTCGACAAGTGGCTTCCGGTGGACGACGGCTCGACCGACGGCGGCGCGAGTCTCCTTCACGAAGCCGGCATCGAGGTGCGCCGTCAGCCGGAGCGGCGCGGCATCGGCGCCTGCATCAAGCAGTGCGTCAGGTACGCGCAGGAGAACGGCTACGACATCCTCGTGGTCATGGCCGGCAACAACAAGGATGACCCCGAGGAGATCCCCCGCCTGCTGCGGCCGATCATCCTGGATGACATGGACTACGTGCAGGGCAGCCGGTTCATCGAGGGCGGAGTAAGTCCTCACCTGCCGTTGTTCCGTCGCCTGGCGATCCGGTTGTTGAGCGGGACCTTCCGCCTGTACGCCCGGCGCACGTGCACCGATCTGACGAACGGCTTCCGCGCCTATCGCATCCGGCTGTTCGAGGATCCACGGATCGACATCTGGCAGGACTGGCTCGACGACTACGAGTACGAATACTACGTGCACTGGAAGGCCTACACGCTTGGCTATCGGGTGATCGAGGTGCCGGTCACGAAGACCTACCCCGGCGAGAAGGGCGTGGAATACAGCAAGGTCAGGCCGATCACGGGCTGGTGGCGGATGCTCCGACCGTTCGTCTTCCTGGCGTTGAAGATCAAGAAATAGGGAGCGCTCATGAGCGACACGCGTGGCACCGGGGATCCCGTCCGATTCTTCGACCTGAAGCACCAGCTGGCGAACATCCGCGGCGAGATCCAGGCGGCGCTCGACGAGGTGCTCGAGGACGGCGGCTTCACCAACGGCGCGGCGGTCGCGCGCTTCGAGGAGCAGTTCGCCCCCTACTGCGGCGTGCCCCACTGCGTGGCGGTCAACAGCGGCACCAGCGCCCTGCACCTGGCGCTGCAGTGCCTGGACATCGGGCCGGGCGACGAGGTCGTGACCGTCTCGTTGAGCTTCATCGCGACCGCGTGGCCCATCCTCTACGCGGGAGCCACGCCGGTGCTGGTGGACGTGGACCCGGAGCGGTTCACGATGGACCCGCTGAAGCTCGAGCGAGCGATCACGCCGCGGACCCGGGCGATCGTGGTGGTCCACCTGTACGGACAACCGGCGGACATGGACTCGATCCTGTCCGTCGCTCGCCGGCACCGGGTTCCCGTGATCGAGGATTGCGCACAGGCACACGGAGCGGAGCACCGGGGCAGGCGGGCCGGCTCGATGGGGCTGATCGGGTGCTACAGCTTCTATCCGAGCAAGAATCTCGGCGCCTACGGTGAGGCCGGTGCGGTCACGACCCATGACCCGGACCTGGCCGCGCGCTGCAGGCGGCTGCGGGATCACGCTCAGCAGGAACGCTACCTGCACACCGAGATCGGCTACAACTACCGGCTGAACAGCTTCCAGGGGGCGATCCTGTCGGTCAAGCTCCGGCATCTCGACGACTGGACCGAGCGGCGCCTCCGTCTGGCCGCGGAGTACGACCGGCTCCTCGCCGGAGCGCCCGTGACTCGTCCGGCGCCGTGTCCCGATGGACGGCACGTCTACCATCTCTACGTCGTGCGGCATCCCCGCCGTGACGCGCTGCGGGCCGCCCTGCGGGAAGCCGGGATCGAGACCGCCGTCCACTACCCGCTGCCCATCCATCTGCAGCCGGTCTTCCGGCGATGCGGTTTCAAGGAGGGGGACCTGCCCGTGACGGAAGAGGTCACCCGCACCTGTCTGAGCCTTCCGCTCTACCCGGAGATGCCTCTCGACCACGTGCAGCGCGTGGCGGACGCCATACGGCGCTCGGACGCCTGACCCGCGCCGGCAGCGCTCGGGGATCGCGGGGCGTCAGTGGGGGGCGAGCGTCAGCAGCCCGCCCACGATGCAGAGGGCCAGCGCGAGGCCGGCGGCCACGACCGCGCGCCGTGTGCCGAACCGCTCCGCGAAACCCACGAGCCCGAGCGCGGCCGCGATGACGGCGCACCACTCGGTGGGGAAGCGGTAGCGCTCGATGATGGTGATGGGCACGAGCAGCGCGCCATGACCGCCCCAGATCAGCGCCGGCAGCGCCAGCCGTCTGCGCCACGCGCCCAGCAGCAGCGCCGGCAACGCCGCGAGCATCGCGAAGCGGTGGACCCACAGATCGCCTCCGCGGCCCTGGATCGGGCCCAGGTAGACGGTTGCCCACCGGATGCTGCGCAACACCGCCCGCGCGGGATCGCGGCGCATCCGCTCGTAGGCCAGATCGTAGAAGTGCCGGTCGAGGCCGACCTCCCCCAGCTCGAGGTGCTTCGCCATCCATTCCCAGGCGGGGTGCACCTCGCCGCCTGCGGTGCCGCACCAGGCGAGCGCCCCTCCGTTCGTCACCGTGGGCACGAACGCGTGCAGCCGTTGCGCGTTGCGGATCGGCCACGGCACCCAGGCGATCAGCACCGTCAGCGCGAAGGCGACGGCGGCGCGCCGGTATCGCAGCAGCAGCCACAGGCCGAGCGCGAAGGCGAGCACCAGTGCCACGGGACGCGTGAAGAACGCGGCGGCGGTGGTGACGCCGGCGAGAACGCTCCACGAGAGGCGGCGCCGGTGGATGCACTCTACGACCAGCCAGGTGGCCAGCACGGCGAGGCACTCGTACAGGAGCTCGCTCAGGAGCAGACCGGACTGGAACCACGCGGCGGGCCAGACCATGCGGAGGGCGAACGCGATCCAGGCCGCGCGAACCCCGCCCAGGTGTCCGGCGATCGCCCCGACCAGCGCGGCGGACAGGCCGTTCAGCGCGCCCTGGAGCGCGATGACCGTCCCGACGCCCCCGAGGGCCAGCCCGAGCGCGACGAAGACCGGGTACGCCGGCGCCCGGAACGCGAAGAGGTCGAGACCCGGCAGCATCGGCTCCCGGTACTTGAAGCCCTGCCCGTTCAAGAGCGCCCGCGCCAGGGACTCGAAGGCGTGGCTGTCGGGATTGAGAAAGGGATCGATTCGCAGGGCGAGCGTGACGAGCACTCCCACGACAGCCGCACCGATGGCGACGATCCCCAGCGGATACCTGTCCAGCGCGGAGGAACGGAGTCCCAGAGTGTCTCCTTCGGTGGCGTGGAGCCGTCGCTCCGCGCGTCACTGCCCGCAGCGGCCGATGGGTCGCAGGCTCGCGAATCGCTCGACGCAGCAGCGAAAGACGGCCATGTTCTCCAAGCGGGAGGCATCCTACACGAGGCAGGCCCGGGGGCGCACCCGCGCTTGCTCCCGGCCCTCGCCGTCTCTAGTCTGGCGTGCGCCGCGTCACCCGCGCGGCCTTCCCTGCACCCTCCCGTGACCGACCTGTCGCTGCACCTCGCCCCGGACGCTCCGGGATGACCACGCACGATCCCGCCGAGCGGCGCTACGCCGGGTTGCTGCTCGCGCTCGCGGCGCTGGTGGCGCTGCTCCACGTGCTGGGCGCCGGGCCGCTCCGGTCCACGTTCTGGGGCGTGCACTTCTACGGCTTCCTGCCCGCCTGGGCGCTGCCCGCGGGGCTCGCGCTGCTGGCGGTGAGCGCGGCGCTCGCGCTTTCGGGCGCGCTCGATCGCGCGATCGCCGGGCTGCCCGATCCGGGTGGCTGGAGCGCGCGCCGCAGGGCGACGGGCGCGACGCTGCTGGCGGTCGCTTCGGGGGCGCTGTTCTGGCTGCTGCGCGTGCGCCACACCTTCCTCGGCGACGGCAATCCCCTGAGCGCGAACCTGGCGCGCGGCGAGCGCTTCCACCCGCACGAGCCGCTCACCGTGTTCCTGCACCACCAGGTCTACGTGCTCTCGCGCGGACTGTTCGCCACGCCCGGCCGCGATCCGGCCGAGGTGGCGTGGGATACGGTCGCGCTCGGCAGCGTGCTCGCCGGAGCGCTGTTCGTGCTGGTGGCGTGGGCGCTCGCCGTGGAGCTGGCGGCGGCGCGCGGCGAGAGCCAGAACCGCGCCCCCGTGGCGCTCACGTTCCTGGTGCTGCTCGCGCAGGGCTACGTGCTGCTGTTCTTCGGCTACGTCGAGAACTACACGTTCCAGACGCTCGCCATCGCGCTCTACCTGCTGTTGGCGCTGCGCTTCCTGCGCGGCGCGGCGCCGCTGCTCGCTCCGGCGGGCGTGCTGGTGCTGGGAGTGTGCCTCGACCTCTCGACCGTGATCCTGGCGCCTTCGTTGCTGGTGCTGGCGGCGTACGGTTTCGCGCGACGTCGCGCCGGCGCCACGCTGCGCGACCTCGCACTCGGCGCGGCGTTCGCGGCCGGAGCGGCCGCCGCGCTCTCCGCGCTCGGCGACGGCTACAGCCTGCTGGGCACGCTGCGCGACGTGCTGCACCTGGCCGCGCGCGGGCACGGCGCGCAGGCGTTCGATACGGGCTACCTGTTCTCGCGGGTCCACCTGCGCGACTTCGCGAACGAGCAGGCGCTCATCGGCCCGCTCGCGGCGCTGCTGTTCGTGCCGGCAGCGCTCGCGGCCGCGCCGGCGCTCGTTCGGAGCGCGGCGTCCCCTGCGCCCCGGACCGCGGCGTCCGCCGCGCGCTGGACCGCGGGGTTCCTCGCGGCCGCGGGGCTCGCCGCGCTGGGCGCGGCGTGGATCACCGGCGACCTCAATCTCGGCTACCCGCGCGACTGGGACCTGTTCGCGCCCTTCGCGATCGTCTACACCGCGGCCGGGCTGTGGCTGCTGCTGGCGGCGGTGGAGCGCGCCGCCGTCGCGGGCCGGCTGCTGGCGCTCGCGCTGGCGATCTCGCTGTTCCACACCGTGCCCTGGGTGGCCGTGAACGCGTCGTTCCCGCGCTCCTTCGAGCGGCTGAAGGCGCTGCCGCTCGGCCTCGGGCGCGCCGAGGTCGAGGTCGGCCACTGGTACATGACCCACGGCGACGCCGCGGAGGCGAAGCGCTGGATGGCGCGGGCGCTCGCGGCCAACCCGGGGAACAACGCGGCGCACTACTCGCTCGGGCTGATCGCGCTCGACGAGCGGCGCTACGACGACGCCGCGCAGTCGCTGTGGACCGCGCTGCGGCTCCGGCCGGACAAGGACGAATACCGCTTCCGGTTGGCCGATGCGCTGGTGCGCTCGGGCCGGCCGCAATGGGCGCGTCCGGAGCTCGACACGCTGACGGCGCGCACGCCCGACGACGCGCGCGTCTGGGGCGCGCTCGGCTTCGTGCGGCTCATGCTCGGAGACGGTGCGGGGGCGCGCGCGGCGCTGGAACACGCGGGGACGCTCGCGCCGGACGAGCCCGCCCGCGCCGAGGCGCTGGCGCGGCTGGCGGCGGGCGACACGCTGGCCGCGGCGCGCGCGCTGCGCGATGGCTGGGACCGCATCGCCCGTGCGCCGTGATGCGCAAGTTGGGTCGGGGCGGCGCGCGGCCGGTGCGCTTGCCCCGCGCCCGCACAGTCTCTAGTCTGGCGTCCGCCGCCCGCACCGAACCTGCCCTCAGCCTCCCGTGACCGACCTCTCGCTCCACCTCGCCCCGAACGCGCCCTGGTTCCCGCTGGTCCTCGTGACCGCGGCGCTGGCCGTGCTCGGCCTGTGGGCCTATCGCTTCGCGGTGCCGCCGCTCCAGCCCGCGGCCCGGCGCGCGCTGCCGGCGCTGCGCATCGCGGCCTTCGCGCTGCTCGCGTGGCTGCTCGCGCAGCCGGTGCTCGAGCGCACGGCGCGCGGCGGCGCGCGCCTGGTGGTGCTGCTCGACCGCTCGCGCAGCATGGACCTGCCCGCGGGACGGGTGCCGGGGTCCGGGTCGGGGCCGGCGCGGGCGCAAGCCGCGGAGCGCGTGGTCGAGGAGCTGCGCCGCGCGTGGCGCGGCCGCGCCGCGGTGGACGTGATCCCGTTCGCGTCACGGCTCGAGCCCGACACGGCGCGGGGAGCGCGCACCGGCTCCGCGTTGCCCCGGCGGCGCGACGCCACCGCGCCGGGCGACGCGCTCGCATCGCTCGCGCTGGCGCCCGAGGGCCAGCAGGCCGGCGGCGTGGTGGTGGTGAGCGACGGCGCGGTGAACGCGGGCGAAGACCCGGCCGCGGCGGCGCGCGCTCTCGGCTTCCCGGTGCACGCGGTGCTGGTGGGTGAGGGCCCGGTGCGCGACCGCGCGGTGACCGAGGTCGAGTCGCCCGGCGCCGCGCAGGTGGGGCGCCCGGTGCGCGTGCGCGCGCGCGTCGTAAGCACCGAGGAGCGCGGCACGCCCATGCTCGTGCGGCTGCTCGACGAGGGGCGCGAGCTCGGGCGCGCCACCGTGATGGCGCCGGGCGGCGGCGCCGAGACCACCGCCGAGTTCTCCGTGGTGCCGGTGCGGTCCGGGCTCGCGGTGTGGACCGCGCGCCTGGACTCGCTGCCGGGCCAGATCACCGCTGCGAACGACGCGCGCCAGATCGCGGTCGAGGTGGCGCCCGGCCGGCTCGGCGTGCTGATCGTGAGCGCCGGGCTTAACTGGGACCTCACCTTCATGCGCCGCGCGCTGCTCGGCGATTCGAGCCTCGCGGTCGCCACGTTCGTGCGCGAGCGCTCCGGCTGGCGCGCGCTCGAGCGCGGCGCGGCCGCCGCTCCCACCGCCGCCGCGCTGCGCGGGCAGGCGGTGGTGGTGCTCGACGCGCTCGCGCCCGCCGACCTGGGGGCGGAGTTCGACGCTGCGCTCGCCGCGTTCGTGCGCGGCGGCGGCGGGCTGATGGTGCTGGGCGGTCCCGCCCCCGGGCTGGCGCGGCTGGGACCGGGGTACCCGCGCGCAGCGCGGGTCGGGGCACCAGCCGCAGGCCAGTCGGGGTCCGGCGGCGCGCTCGGCGCCGACCTGGCCCTCGCGCTCGACCCGTCGCTGGTCGGACGGCCGCCCGGCCGGGTACCGGTCGGAGCACCCACCGAAGGCGTCTCCGGAGCGGGCCCGGGCAGCCCCGAGCCCGTGCCCGAGGCGAGCGAGCTGCTGGCGTGGGACGACGACCCGGCGCGCGGCGAGCGCGCGTGGCGCGCGGCCGCGCCGCTCGCCGACCTGGCGCCGGTCAGGCCCGGACCGGGCGACCGCGTGCTGGTCGGCTCGGCCGGCGGCGGGCCGCCGCTCCTGTTCACGCGCCGCATCGGGCGCGGGCAGGCGCTGCTCGTGAACGGCACCGGCGTGTGGCGCTGGTCGCTCTCCGGCGCCGACGAGCTCACCGCCGAGCGCGGGCGCGTGCTGTGGCGGCGCCTGATGCGCTGGCTCGCCGAGCCCGTGCAGGGCGAGCCGCTGCGCGTACGGCCGGAGCGCTGGCTCACCTCCGGCGGCGAGCCGGTGCGGCTCTTCGCCACGCTCCAGGACGCCGCGTTCCGCCCGGTCGCGGGGGCGACGGTGGAGGGCGAGATCCGTGATGCGTCCGGGCGCGCGCAGCGCGTGAGCTTCGAGCCGCGCGCCGCGGGCAGCTACGTCGCCGATCTCGAGGAGCTGCCCGCCGGCCGCTATGGCGTGAGCGCGCGCGCGACCAGGGGCGGCGCCGAGCTGGGACGCTCGGCCACCGAGTTCGCGGTGGACCGCTGGAGCCTGGAGCTGGCGCGCGTCGAGCCCGACAGCGCCGCGCTCGCCGCGATGGCCGCCGCCTCGGGCGGACGGATGACGCGCGCCGATCAGGTCGCCCGCTGGGCGCGCGGCCTGCCCACGCGCTCGCTCGCGCGCGGCCGCACCGAGTCGCTGCGGCTCTGGGAGTCGCCCTGGCTGTTCGCGCTGGTGGTGGGCCTGTTGAGCCTCGAGTGGGCCTGGCGGCGGAGGCGCGGGCTGCCGTAGGAAGCCTTTCGCTTCGGGCACGCGCGTTGCGAGAGTGCGCGTGTCCCGCGCCCCCGGTCAGGAGCCGTCATGCCCGCCGGGGGCACGCTGCTTCCCGTCCTCGCGCTCGCCCTGTGCGCGCCTGCCGCCCGTCCCCTGATCGCCGAGGTGTTCTACGACGCGGTCGGCGATGACACCGGCTGGGAGTTCGTCGAGCTCTTCAACCCGGGGCCGCGCGCCGCCTCGCTCGCGGGGCTCCGGCTCGAAGCCGGCGACGGCTCGGGGCCGGGACGCTGGACCCTGCGCTGGACCGGCGGGAGTGGCGACAGCGTTGCCGCCGGTGGACGCTTCGTGGTCGGCGGGGCGAAGGTCGAGCCGCCGCCGCAGGCGGTGGTCACGCTCGACCTCCAGAACGGTCCCGACGCCGTGCGGCTCGTGTGGCCGGAGGGCGCGGTCGAGGTGGTGGGATACGGCGCCCACGAGTTCGCCGAGTACTCCTGCGGCGCGCCCGGGCCCGACGTGCCCGCCGGCCAGTCGCTCGCCCGCGTCCCCGACGACGCCGACCTCGGGAGCAACGCGCTCGACTTCCGTCCCGCCGCGCCCTCGCCCGGACGTGCGAATCGGCCGGCGCGCGACGTCGCGCTGATCGCGGGCGCGCTCGCGCTCGCGCCCGCGCAGCCTGCGCCCGGAGAGCCCGCGCGGCTCGCCGGGCTGGTCACGAACCGGGGCGCGACCCCACTTCCAGCGGGCGCGGTGACGCTCACCGTCACCGCCTTCCCGCCCGCGGGTGAGCGCGTTCTGCTGTCGCGACCGCTCGAGCGCGCCCTCGCGCCCGGCGACAGCGCGGCCTTCGACGAGCCGCTCGGCGCGCTCGATGAGGGCAAGCAGTGGCTGCGCGCGCGGGTCGTGCTGGACGGCGACGAGGATCCCGCGAACGACCGCGACTCGCTGCTCGTGCGCTGCGGGCCGGGGCCGCTCGAGCTGACCGAGATCCAGTTCCATCCCGCGGCGGGCGAGGGCGAGTGGGTCGAGGTGCGGAACCGCTCGCTCGGGCCGCTCGACCTCACGGCGTTCACGCTCTCGGACCGTGGGACTTCGCGCGGCGTTCCGTCACTCGGCGCAGGCGCGCTCGAGCCCGAGAGCCTCGCGGTGCTGGCGCAGGACCGCGACGCCCTGCTCGCGCACTACCCGGCGCTCGACCCACGGCGGGTGTGGCGCGTGAGCCCGTGGTCGAGCCTGAACAACAGCGACGACACGACGGGGAACGCCGACCTGGTGGTGCTGCGTGAGGCGGATGGCACGCCATGCGAGCAGGTCGCGTACTCCGCGGCGGGCGTGCCGGCGGGCGTGCCGCTCGAGTGGCGCGATGGCGGCTGGTGGCCGGCCTCGGACCCGGCCGGCACGCCGCTCTCGCCGCCGCGCCCGCCGCCCGCGCTGGCGTCGCGCTTCGCGCTGGGGTCGCGCCGGCTCGCGGTCGGGGCGACCGGGCACATGGCCTGGGCGCTGCCGTGGCCGCGCGCGCGCCTCACGGTCGAGCTTTACGACCTCGCGGGCCGCCGCGTGGCGCGGCCGATCGTCGAGGCCGCCGTGCCGGCGCGCGGCGAGCGCGACTGGCCGCTGGGGTCGCTCGCACCCGGCATCTACGTGGTGATGATGCGCGCGCGCCCCGAGAGCGGGAGTGGGAGCCTGAGCGAATCGCGCGCGCTGCGCATCGAGGGGGCGGCGCGATGAGGCGCGCCTGCGTCATCACAGGTGCCGCGGCGCTCCCGCCGGGCGCCGCCGTCGTCCCGGGTCCCGTGCTGCTCGCGCGTCTGATCGCCGGTGTGGCGCTCGTCGCGCTGGCGGCGTCACACGCGCGCGCCCAGGACTTCTCCCCGCCGGCACCCGCGGGGACGCCCGCCGGGCCGCTCGCGCTGATCGAGCGCGGGCTTCCGGACACGATTTCCGGTGTGCGCATCGAGGCGGCGACGGTACGCTGGTTCGGGCTGCCCGATCTCGCCACGCGCGCGCTCGCGCTGGGCGGCGGCTGGCGCACCGTGCGCGGCGCGGTCGGCATCTCTCAGACGGGCGACCCGGAGCTGGGCTGGAGCGCCTTCGGTCTCGCGCTCGGAGTGGCAGAGCGCGAGGGCGGCGCCGCGCTGCGCGTGGTGGTCCGGCGCGACCGCCGGCTCGGCCCCGCGCTCGGGAGCTGGCGTTCTTCGAGCGGGGTCGGCGTCGAGGTCGGCGGCGGCGTGTGCGTCGCGGCGGGTGCGGGACTGCGGCTGTGGGCGTCGGCGCCGCAGGTGTGGGCGCGGGGCGAATCCCCGCCGCTCGAACGCCCGCTCGAGATCGGCGTCGCGTATGGCGCGCATGATGCCACGCTCTGGCTCTCGCGCGGTGCGCCCGCGAGTGACGCGGCCGCGGACCACGAGGCGGGGCTCGCGCTGCGTTCCGGTCCGCTCGCGCTGTGGGCCGCGGCGCGCGACCGCCCGCTGCGTGGCGGGATCGGCGTCGCGGCCGGGGCGCGCGGGCTCGTGGTGCGCGCGGCGGTCGAGAGCCACCCGGCGCTGGGCGAGACGGTGTGGCTCGGGCTTGGTCTGGGCGGCGCGCCGTGAGAGCAGCGCGGCTCG